>JAGOKM010000105.1 GCA_017994615.1 Bacillota bacterium
CATATGTTCTATATGTGCTTCAACATGAGGAAGGATCCATTCAACGCACAGGTCGTAAGGCAGGCCATCGCCCACATAGTCGACAGGGACAACATCATCCGCACCCTGTTCGCCGGCAACATGCTGCCCCTTTCGAGCTTCGTGCCGCAGGCGAGCCCCTTCTACAAGTCTGACGTCCCCGTATACCCCTACAACCCGACGAAGGCCAAGCAGCTGCTCGACGCCGCCGGATATGTAGTCGGCAAGGACGGAAAGCGCATCGACCCGACGACAGGCAAGACCATGCGCGAAGTCAAGTTCTTCACCCCCACCTATGAAGTAGCCGCCACCTCCGCGGAGATCGGCAAGATCATAGTGGAGGCCATGAACGCGATCGGCATCCCGGCCAAGCACGAGCCCATGGACTTCAACGTCATGCTCGACAAGCTTGACGTAGCGGATTTCGACATGTTCGCCCTTGCATGGAGCCTCAGCAGGAACCCCGACTTCCTGTACGACTTCTTCCACAGCTCGCAGGACATCGAAGCCGGCTACAACAGGCCCGGCATCCGCGACGCCCAGCTCGACAAGGCCCTTGAGAAGCTCTACACACCCGTGGACCTCAAGACCGCCAAGGCCGCAGCAGACGCGTCGCAGCTGATACTCGCCCGCCTGATGCCGTACGTTCCGCTATACTCCAGGCCCTACATCGACGGCTTCCGCAAGGACATCGTCAAAGGTTGGGTGCCCATGAACGGCTTCGGCGCGGCCAACTACAACAACCTTTGGACCACGCTCAACATCGAGCGCGTGGCCGGCCCCGGCGGAACCATCCGTTGGGCGCTGTCGGAGGAGCCGAAGAACCTCAACCCCACGACCGCTTCGTCTGCTTATGAGTGGGAAGTCCTCGGCCGCGTAGCGCCCATGGGCGGCCTCAGGCAGATCGACCCCGTGACCGGCGCGGACATCCCGTGGATGGCCAAGTCGTGGGAGATCGGCCAGTGGCAGGTAGCCCCCGGCCAGTTCGGCACAGTGATCACTTGGAACCTGAGAGACGACATCAAGTGGTCCGACGGCGTCCCGTTTACATCGGCCGACGTCAAGTTCACGATCGAGTTCCTGCGCGACAACAAGGCGCCGAGGTACCTATCGGCCGTGCAGGAAGTAGCCAAGGTCGAGACCCCGGACAAGTACACCGCGAAGGTATACTTCAACAACCTCAGCTACTGGAACATCGACAACGCTGACCTCTGCGGGCTTCCTCAGCACATCTGGAAGGACGTAAAGGACTACAAGGCGTTCGAGCCATGGAAGGAAGCGCACCCGACAGTGGCAGGCATGACCAAGCTGGTCGGCCTCGGGCCGTTCACCCTCAAGGAATACAGGGTCGGCGAGTATGTCCGCCTGGTAAAGAACGCGAACTACTTCGCACTGCCCACAAAGTAGGCATGCAATGATCGGGGGGAGGGGGTTCCCTCCTCCCAGCTAGCTTTCCGAGAAGGGCCGCCGTCCAGTCTTCTCTGGGCGGCGGCTATTAAAAATTATCAAGACCTCTAGACCACGAAACACGACAGTGAGGTGACAGGAACTTGGGCTTCAGGAATTACCTTCTGAAAAGGCTAGGCTACGCGCTGTTGGTCCTTTTCATAATTCTGAGCCTCAACTTCCTCCTTTTCAGGATCATGCCCGGAGATGCCGTGTCCATGATAATGGACCCCAACTTCGACATGGCAACCAAGGAGGAGCTAAGGTCGCAGTTCGGAATCGACCAGCCCCTGGGGACCCAGTACATGAAGTACCTGAGGTCCCTGCTGAGCTTCGACATGGGCAGGTCGTTCAACACAAGGAGGCTCGTCTGGGACGAGCTGAAGGAGAGGCTTCCTAACACGCTGACCCTTTTCTTCACGTCTTTCGTAACCACCGCTGTGGTCGGCATATCGCTGGGTGTGTTCGCAGCCGCCCGCAGGGGGACATTCGCTGAAAACTTCGTCACGGGGGCCGGGCTTTTCGCCTATGCCGTCCCGGGCTTTTTCATACAGCTGATGCTGCTGATGATATTCGGGTACTACTGGCCGATACTTCCTATAAGAGGGACCATAAGCGCGCCTCCGCCGGACGGCGCCTGGGCGCAGTTCCTGGACAGGATATGGCACTTGATACTCCCAGCGGGCAGCAATGTGGTCATAAGCTTCGGATCATGGGCCCTTTATACCAGGAACACGATGCTTGAGGCCCTCGGACAGGATTACATCCTCACGGCAAGGGCCAAGGGGCTGGACAGGAGGACTGTGCTCTACAAACATGCCCTTAGGAGCGTCCTTCCCCCAATCCTCACGCTGATATTCATGTCGCTGCCCGGGGCTGTGACCGGGGCGGTGATAACAGAGACGATCTTCTCGTGGTTCGGCGTCGGCAAATACCTGATAGATGCAGTCATGCAGCAGGATTACCCAGCTGCCCAGGGCGCTTTCTACCTGATAGCCCTCTCCGTCATCGTCTCCAACCTCCTCGCAGACCTAGTCTACGGCCTGGTCGACCCGAGGATAAGGGTAGGAGGTGAGGCGAAGTGAGCGAAGGCAATGTGACCAACGGTTCGGCGTGCAAAGTGGAACCGCCAAAGATAAAGAAGGTGACTTTCTGGCAGCAGTACAGGCGCAAGCCAATGGGCATGGTCGGCCTCGGGATAGTCGTGCTCTACGTGCTAGTCGCTCTGGCGGCGCCTCTTGTCGCCAAATTCGATCCGATGAAGGACCTGTTCCTGGCCGACAACCTCGCAGCCCCGACATGGATGAGGTCGCTTTCAAAAAAATACAGGAACGCCCCTCCCACTATCACTTCCAAGACCGGCCTTGAAGGATGGACCGTCACGCAGGGCGCAGAATATCCGTTCACGAGCACGAGCTACGACGACAAGGACTACTTGCTTGTCGAGCTGCCCGCCGCAAGCTCTTCCGGTTCGGAAGACCCGATGATAGAGATCCTGAAGGAGATATACACCGAAGAAGAGATAGCGGAGATGTTCGGGGCACAGCCTGCCAAATCGTCCTTTGCGATGGAGTACAAGTTCCCCTACAGCTTCGATCCACCCAATACTTTTACCTTCTCTTTCGACTACGCCGTTGAAGGCTCGAGCCCCGATTCGATCACCGACGCGAGGCTTCTGGTCATAACACCCTCCGGCAAGGAGTATGACGTATGGGGAATGGAGGCCTACGGGGACTGGCCTGTATCATATGTCACCATCGACGGCAGGGACGTTCCAGTTAAGATGAGGCTAGGCATGGACTTCTTCTCCGACCCCGCAAAGGAGATACTCTCCGAGCAGGGCGAGTATACAATCAAGTTCATGGCCAACACGGATTCGGCGACCGGCGCCAAGCTGTACATCACCCCAGTTAAATTTAACATCCCGGGCCTTGTGCATGGCATCCTGGGTACCGACCATATGGGATCGGACCTCTGGGCGCAGCTCATATACGGCGCCAGGATATCGCTTCTAATCGGCCTTACCGCCGCGTTCATATCTGTGATACTAGGGACCACTGTCGGCATCATCTCGGGGTACATCGGAGGCGCGGTGGACGAGGTCCTGATGCGCTTCGTGGACGTGCTCCTGGCCATACCCAGCCTGCCCATCCTGATAGTCCTATCCGCCCTTCTGGGCACAAGCGTGTGGAACGTAGTGATACTAGTCGCGATGTTCTCGTGGATGGGCACGGCAAGGCTTGTGCGCTCGCAGACCTTGACGCTGAAGGAGAGGCCCTTCGTGGAAGCGGCCAAGGCATCGGGGGCAACGGACGGGTATGTCATGATAACCCACATATTACCGAACGTGATGCCCCTGGTGTTCTCAGCCCTTGTACTGAGGATACCGAGCGCGATACTGACCGAGGCGTCATTGAGCTTCCTCGGGCTCGGCGACCCGCGCGTGCCGACCTGGGGACGCATGTTACAGAATGCAAGGGGATTCGGGGCCTTTACGGTCATGGCCTGGTGGTGGCTGCTGCCACCCGGCCTTGCCTTGACCATACTGAGCCTGGCGTTCGTGTTCATCGGCAACACGATCAACGAAATCCTGAACCCCCGTTACAGAGAGAGGTCATAGAGCGATGGCAATGTTGGAAGTCAGGGACCTGACTATGTACTACAAGACCATGAGAGGGCATGTTAAGGCGGTCGACGGGGTCAGCTTCGACCTTGAGAAGGGCAAAGCCCTCGGCTTGGCCGGAGAATCCGGATGCGGCAAGTCCTCCATGGCGACGGCTATCCTGAGGCTCCTTCCCTCTAACGGCAAGATAATGGGCGGCTCCGTGAAGATGGACGGCAAGGAGCTGGTTTCGCTTACCGAGGAGGAGTTCAGGAAGGAAGTGCGCTGGAAGAGGATGTCCATGGTCTTCCAGGGCGCGATGAACGCGCTAAATCCCGTGCACAGGGTAGGGGAC
>JAGOKM010000106.1 GCA_017994615.1 Bacillota bacterium
GCGCCTCCCACGGATACGGGAAGCCCCGCCTTGAGCCCACAGCACCCCGCTGCGGCCCGGGAGAGCCGGCCCATATGGAACAGGTCTTTGAGGGGAGAGAGCATGCCCTTCGTTATCCCGGCCGACGCGACCGCCATATCGTCCCATCCCAGCGTGCGGGCGTTCATAAGCCCGCTTCCCGATGCCAGGCACGTCGAAGCCGCCCTTTCCCCGGTAAGCGACATGTAGAGCCATTCCAGCTGGCTCATCACGTAGGAAGCGCCTTTCAGCCCCTGTTGCCCGGGACTTGTCAGCCAGGCCAGTTTCCAGCACGGGTACATACCGTGAAGGACGCAGCCCGTCCTCTCGTAATAGCCCTGTGCCTCACCCCTGGCCCTGGCCGCAGCTGCGGCATCTGCCCCCGAAAGGTCCGCCCATGTCCTGATCCTGCCCACGGGCTTGAGACCTTCATCCACGAGCAGCAAGCTGTGCCAGGTTCCGCAAAGGCCTATGCCTTCGACTTCTACTCCCAGCTCCGAAGCCTTTGAAGCTGCCTTCCTCAGGACCTGGTAGGCAGCTTCAGTTATCCCGTAGGCATCCTGGGTCATGCCGTCGGACGACTCCTCGGGGTAATGGGCCGTCTCCGAATGGAGCACGCCCCGGACCGCAGAATACAATATGCATTTCGCCGAGGAGGTGCTGACCTCAAGGCTCAGTACGTGCATGCCGTCACCCCTGCACGAGTTATTCCTGGCTTCTGCCCTGTCTTGCGTTAAGGTCTGCGACCGATGCCCGTTCGATGAGCTCCGACTGGAGCCATACCTGCTTCTTTTCGCCGGCATGCCCTTCTATCCTGTCTATCAGCATCTTGGCGGCGAGCCTTCCCATCTCGGGGTGCGGAAGCTCTACTGCCGTGAACCCCGGGCCTGCCATTTCGGTCCATATCGGGTTGCCGACTACCACGACCGATATGTCCCTGGGGACCTGGATGTTAAGCCTCCGCATCTGCCTTACTATGGATTCCGCCACCATATGGTGACCGATGACGATTGCCGTACATCTGGACTCCTTAATGCACTCTTTCATCATCCTCTCGCAGTCCTCGTCGTTCATGTATCCGAGGTGGGAAGGGCATTCTCTCTCATCCAGGCCAAGCATCCTTACCCCTTTTCTGAACGCCTCGTTCCTCTCGTTGTGCTCACCTGTCACATTGCCTACATAGCCGATCCGCCTGTGCCCCTTGTCGTACAGGTGCTGCAGCGCCATGATGACAGCCTTGTCTCCGCCGAAGGCCACGCTGTCGTACGGGAAGCTGGATGCGAAGAATGGCGTGTCCAGGATCACATAGGGGATGCCCAGCCTTTCGAGCTTCTCGGCCATCACGGCCCTAGAAAGCGACACGGCGAGCAGGAAGCCGTCCACCTGCTGGGCGATGAGGCTTTGCATGTAGCCTTCCTCCCGCGACGGGTCGTAGAGTGTGCTGCACAGTAGCATGAGGTAGCCCTTCTCCGTCGCGTACCTCTCAGCCCCTACCACCATCCTCATGTAAATGGAGTTGTACAGCTCCGGGACAAGCATGGCAATTATGTTCCTCTTCTTGCCCTTCATGGACCTTGCGATGACATTGGGCAGATAGCCAAGTTCCTCAGCCGCTTCGAGGACCTTTGCCCTCAGCTTTTCGCTGACGAACTTGCCCTTCTTGGCGCTTATAACGTTGGACGCCGTCGCAATCGAAGTGCCGGCCTTGACGGCCACGTCCTTGAGCGTCGGGCGGTCAGAGTTGAAATATCCCAAGAGCTGTGCCTCCTTTCACAAAGGACGCAAGGAAAAACGTTTTTCTGGACAGCACTTTATCATCGATTCTATAATTATGTCAATATTGCAGGATTGGAGTGACACACATGGCGCTTCGTTTCGGGGTCATCGGATGCGGGGCGATTTCAAGGATGCACCTGGAGGCGATCTCAGCTATACCGGACGCAAGCCTGGTTGCCGTCGCCTGCCCTGAAGCCGACAGGGTGATGCATATCGCCCAGGAGTTCAGATGCGAGATGTTCAAGGATCCATATGAGGTCATCGCCCGGGGAGACATCGATGCGGTCTCCATCATAACGCCATCGGGCGCAAGGCGCGACCTCGCGGTGGCAGCAGCACTTTCGGGCAAGCATGTCCTGATGGAAAAGCCGATGGAGATAACGGTGGAGAGGGTGGACGACATCCTCAGGGCCTGCGAAAAGACGGGCGTGAAATGCTCGGGCATCTTCCAGTTCAGGTTCAAGCCGGCCTGGAAGTTCGTAAAGAGGCTCGTCCAGGAGGGCCATCTGGGCAGGATGGTCCTTGGGGATGCATACAACAAGTGGTTCAGGAGCCAGGATTACTACGACGGTTCCCCATGGCGCGGCACATGGCAGCTGGACGGCGGAGGAGCCCTCATGAACCAGGGCATACACGCAGTCGACCTGCTGCAATGGATTATGGGCGACGTATCCGAGGTCACCGCAGTGACGGGCACGCTTGCCCATGACAGGATAGAGGTGGAGGACACTGCGGTCGCAGTACTGAAGTTCTCAAGCGGCGCGATGGGAGTCATAGAGGGCACCACCTCCGTATATCCCGGCTACCCCATGAAGCTGGAGATACACGGGACCAAGGGATCGGTCATCGTAGTGGGCGATTACATATCTGACTTCCAGCTCAAGGACGCGCCGGCCGCCTTGGCGGAAGAGGCGCTCAAATACTATGCTCCTGTCGTGAGCCAGTCTACGGCGTCCGACCCGAAGCAGACCGACAGCACATGGCACCGGCTGCAGATAGAAGACTTCGTGAAATCAATCTTAAGCGGCAAAGAACCGTCGGTCTCAGGCAGGGAAGGCAGGAAAAGCGTAGAAATAATCAATGCGATATACATTTCGTCCAAGACAGGAGGGCCCGTGAAGCTTCCCCTGTGATTCGTGCGTGGAAACGGGGCCCGACTACCTGAGGAAATCAGCCGTGTAGAATGAGCCAAAAAACGAGAGGAGTTGTCCGTAAGTGAAGAGAACAGCATTCCGCATCGCAGCGACCCTCGCATTGGTCCTTATTCTCGCATCAGGCGCGATGGCGGCATGGAAGCCGACCAAGAACCTCAACATCATAGTACCCTGGAACCCGGGAGGAGCCTCCGACCTGACCGCCCGCATGGTGGCATCCGAGATGGAGAAGCCCCTGGGGGTGCGAATCAGCATCACGAACACACCAGGCGGCTCGGGCGCCATCGGGACCAAGAACATGTTCGACGCTCCGCATGACGGATATACCTTAAGCGGCAACGCGACGAACTCCATCGTCACCTACCAGAGCATGGAGCTGCTGCCCAACAGCCACAAGGAATACAACAGCTACCTGGCGGTTTTCACGCCGAACGTGATTTGCGTCGGCTACAACTCTCCCATCAAGGACATACCCGGCCTTCTGGCTGTCATGAAGACCAGGAAGGTAACAGTCGGCTCCGCTGGCGTCGGCGCCGGCGGGCACCAGGCTGCCGAGTTCTTCAAGGCGGCGACAGGGCTGGCCTACACGCATGTGCCATACGCAGGCGGAGCGCCGGCGGTCACGGCAACCGTGTCGGGCGAAGTCGAAGTGGTCATGCAGCTTTCCATGGAAGTCGTCGAGATGCTCAGGGCAAAGCAGCTGAGGGCGCTGGCAGTCATGGACAAGGACCCCCTCGAGGTACAGGGTTACGGCACCATACCCGCAATCACGACTTGGATACCCAACCTGCCCACGGTGGGCTCGTACTTCGGCCTCTTCGCTCCCAAGGACATCCCCGCCGAAGCGAACGAGGGCATAATCGAGGCCTTCAAAATCGCCTGCAACACACAGGCCGTCAAGGACTTCGCGATAAGCAAGGGAGCAAAGCCGGTCTGCATCTACGGAGAAGAGGCTGACAAGATATCCGACCGGGCAGCATCCCTCATCTGCTGGGTGCTCTACGACAACGGAGTCATAAAGAAGAGCCCGGACAACTTCGGAATCCCAAGGTTGAAGTAACATCATAGGCGGTTCAATAGACGCGCGGCGGAGACACCGCCGCGCGTCCGTTCAGAGGTGATCCCATGCGCAAGTCCGACATCATCTTCGGGATAATCACTATTGCGATAGCGGGCGCCTTCGGCGTCATGAGCCTGATGATGCCCTGGCATGAATCCGAGTGGGGCGTTTTCGCGGCCCCGGGCCTGGTACCCCTCATACTGTCCGTCCTTCTCCTTCTGACCGGGCTAATCCTCATCTTAAGGGCTCTCTACGCCAAGGGCTTCTATAGATCCCTCGCGGAGCTGACGGCCAAGGACACCAAGATAATGGAGGCCGACGAAGATGGGACCGGCGCCAACAAGGGGCGGGGCGAAGCCATGAAGTCGGAGCCAGGATGGAAAAGGAT
>JAGOKM010000107.1 GCA_017994615.1 Bacillota bacterium
CTGTACGATTGTGTGGAAGTATCCTGCGGTAACCTTGTCGACGTCCATGATCAGCACTTCCACCGGCGTGGTCCTCGGCGACGAGGTATATCCTGCGCCCAGCTCGCCATAGTAGTTGGTACCGAAGGCCAGCATTCCCCCTCCTGCTCGCAATATCAGCGAGTGGGAATATCCTGCGTAGACTTTGTCAGGTACAGCCGGCTCGAAACCGGTCAGGTCAACGATGCCCGGCAGGTCCGCCGGGTGCGTCTCGTCAACGATCCTGCCCAGCTGGCCGTATTGATTGCTTCCCCAGGTATATACGACATGGGCCGTAGTTACTGCAATGGTGTGCCTCTCCCCGCAACTGACGTATGCCCAGTCCACGCCCATGACGGAAGTCACTTTCGTAGGCACCAGGGCGTCTGAGGTCCCTCCATGGCCGAGCTGTCCATCGGAATTGGCGCCCCAGGTGTACAGGTCCCCGTCGCTGATCGCAGCCGAGTGGGCCCCCCCGCAGGAAACGACAGTCACTCCGGACAGGCCGGTTACCGGCACGGGGACCTCGCTGTCCTCGTTATCCCCGTTTCCGAGCTGCCCTCTGCCGTTTGCCCCGGTCGCCACCACGGTGCCGTCGTCCAATATCGCAAGCGCGTGACCCCCGCCGCCGCTTATCATTGCTATCGACGAGCCGCCTCCTGCGGCGCTGCCCACGAAATTGGCGTTCGTGCTCGCCCCGGTCGCTGTTATCTGGGTGGGCGAGTAGGTGTAGCCGGATTTCGACGGGACAAGGATGTTGGAGCCGGTCAGCCCCGTGAAGGAATAATGCCCTGTCGAATTCGATGTCGTCGAGATGGCTTTCCCAAGCACGTTGACCGTTACCCCGCTTATGCCCACGCCTGTGATCGTGCCTGATACGTCATATGGCAGTTCCTCTATTTCAGAGCTTACGAAGTCGACGGTAGTGGACGGCCCGCTCACCGTCCTTTCTACGGGGGTGAATACGTAGCCTTCCTTCTGGGGCACGACCTTCTTCGTCCCGACAAGGTTTGGGATGGAATACTTCCCTGCCGCGTCGGTGGTGGCGAAGGCCGGGCTATCTGCGATATAGACCGCTACGCCCTCAACTATGTCACCTGTGATCGTCCCGGAAATCGAATAGGCTTTTGGGGCACAGCCAGATGCGAACAGCATAGCCAACAGAATCATTAGAAATGCGGTCCTCACTGCCTTGTACAGACGTAACGACATCGGATCGCCACCTTTAATGCGGCATTTTTCAGCCAATATATAGGTATCGGATTAATCTTCTATAAAATATATTAATCCCTGCATTATCCCGACTATGAACAAGCAAAGGGGGCCGAAGTCTCGGCCCCCTTGAAGTCCAGTTTAACTCCTTTTCGCTACCTGCTGAGAAGCACCTTGCTGAGGAAGAGCTTGGTCCTTGCGTTCTCAGGCGACGTGAACAGTTTGTCCGGCACGGCCTGCTCGACTATCATGCCTTCGTCCATGAACGTCACCATGTCCCCGACTTCCCTTGCGAAGCCCATCTCATGCGTGACTACCACCATGGTCATACCCTCGAATGCGAGGGCTTTCATTACGTCCAGCACCTCTCCGATCATCTCCGGGTCGAGCGCCGACGTGGGCTCGTCGAAGAGCATCACCTTCGGCTTCATGGCCAGGGCCCTCGCTATGGCCACCCTCTGCTGCTGTCCTCCTGAAAGCTGCGCCGGATACGACATCGCCTTCTCGGGGATGCCGACCTTCTTAAGCAGCTCCATGGCAATGTCCTTGGCCTCTTCCAAAGAAGCGCCCCTTACCTTCACCGGAGCCAGCGTTATGTTGTCTATGACCTTCAGGTGCGGGAACAGGTTGAAGCTCTGGAAGACCATGCCCATCTCCTTGCGAACCTGGTTTATATCCACTTTCCTGTCGTTGATCTTCACGCCCTCGAAGAACACGTCCCCCGATGTAGGCTTCTCAAGGAGGTTCATGCAGCGCAGGAGGGTGCTCTTGCCTGACCCGGACGGCCCGATGAGCACCATGACCTGGCCCTTCTTGATGTCTATGTCCACGCCTTTCAATGCGTCGACCCTTTTGAACTTCTTATGGAGGCCCCGTACCTCGATGATGTTATCTGTCATCCGTCGCAAGCCTCCTTTCGCTCCACTTCACCAGGAGCGAGATGCAGTAGGTCATCACCAGGTACATGAGCGAGATCACTATATATATCTCGAACGGCCTGAAGGTCCTCGTCACCTGCAGCTGCCCTTTCCTCAGCAGCTCCTCCATGGATATGACGGCGACGAGGGAGGAATCCTTCAACATAGCTATGAATTCGTTGCCCAGCATGGGCACTATTCGTTTGAACGCTTGCGGGAAGATAACGTGGAGCATGGTGAGGTTCCTGTTCATGCCCAGCGAGAACGACGCTTCGTACTGCCCCTTGTCGACGGAGATTATGCCGCCCCTTACGATCTCCCCGATGTATGCCCCGGAGTTTATGCCGAGAGCCGCCACGGCCGCAACGACGGAGGGGATCGAGCTGCCCATTAGCGCCGGGATGCCGAAGTAGATTAGGAAGATCTGCACCAGCAGCGGCGTGCCCCTGATGATGTTGATATAGGACCTTGCCAGTATGCCAAGGGGCTTGTTCACACCGGCGGCGATTATGCCTACGAACGATCCTATGAAGAAGCCTATGCCGACTGCGGCTGCGGTCAGCCATAGCGTCACGCCGGCACCCTCAAGGAGGCTGGGCAGTATCCTGGGGATGAAAGAGAAGTCCAGCATTTTTTCCTCCGGCTTTCAGAATAGTTATGACGTGCCTTTAATAATAATACAGAATCGAACCCCTTGAACAGGAGATAAAAATGCCGCCGGGCTTACAGCAGAGCCCGGCGGCCTGTCAGGGTACTGTTTAAGCTCAGTTCGCGAACCACTTGGCGAATATCTTGTCGTAGGTTCCGTCGGCCTTTACCTTCTTGAGGGCTTCGTTCAGCTCCTGGAGAAGCTGCGTGTTCTTCTTGGCCACCGCGAAGCCGTAAAGCTCCTCTGTGCACTTCGCGCCGTACTGGAGGTTGCTGAACTGCTTCACGTAGGCCTTCGCCACCGGTTCGTCTATGACCATCGCGTCGACCCCGCCGTTTAGAAGCTCCTGGACCGCAAGGGGAGCCAGGTCGAACCTCTTTACTACGGCGTTCTTCACTTCGTCTGTGACCACGAAATCGCCGGTCGTCCCCAGCTGCACCGATATCTTCTTCCCAGCGAGCTCCTCTAGGGTGTTCAGGACCTTGTTCTTCTTCGTGGTGACTATTACCTGGCTGGCTTCGAAGTAGGGATCCGAGAAGTTCACCGACTTCGCCCTCTCTTCGGTGATTGTCATAGCCGATACGATCACGTCGTAGTTGCCGGCTATCAGGCCGGGGATTATCCCGTCCCAGGCGACGGCCATGATCTGCACTTCATATCCTGCCGCAGCACCTACGGCCTTGATGAGGTCGATGTCGAACCCTACTATCTCGCCCTTGTCCGTCGTCGATTCGAAAGGAGGGAACGCCGGGTCGTTTCCGACTTTGAGCACCTTTGCGCCCATGACCCCCGTCGAAATCAGCATGAAAGCCCCGAATATCACTACCAATGCGATGAACTTCTTCATTGACTACGCCTCCGATTCAATATTATTCAGTAAAGTATTTATGATTATACGAATCGGTTGCGGATAAGTCAACAATAATTGTCATAATCTTCGAATAAGTAGAATAAAGTATGCATAATGTCTCTATATTCCGCCCTATCCGCCACAAAGAATTGAAAACCTCCCGGGCGATCCCATGCGGATTCCTCGGGAGGCAGGTTTTCTCTATCCCCAGGATTGCTCCTCAGCGTGCCTCACACGCACAACATGGATGCGAGGCGGCAGATCTTCTCCTCTTCAATCTCCTCTGCCCTCTCGGTGCCCTTCAAGCCCGCCTGGTCCACCGCTGCGGCTATGTCCTCCTGCTTAAGGCCGAGGGGGCTGCTAAGAAGGGCGTTCTTGATGTTCTTCCTCCGTGAAAGGAAAACCGCGTCGGTGAACTTCATGAGCCTGTCTGCGGGAATGGAGGATTTCTGCCCGGTCCTTCTGAGCATCACGACCGCCGATTTCACGCTCGGCGCCGGCTCGAAGGAAGACGGCGGGACCTCGAAGAGTATGTCGGCATCGTGGCTGGCCCATCTGGCGACCGAAAGGGGCCCGTATCCGTCCTCGCCGGCCCTTGCGCAGACTTTCCTGGCCACTTCCAGCTGGAGCATGAACACCATGCGCTTGAATGCGGCCTCTTGGAAGGCCTTCCTCATCATGGGCGTCGACAGGTAGTAGGGAAGGTTGGCCACAAGGACCGCACCTTCCCCCGAGCCCC
>JAGOKM010000013.1 GCA_017994615.1 Bacillota bacterium
CCGACAGGCCGAGAAGGCATGTGGCTACCCCGGTATTCGAGGGGGCCCACGAGGACAGGATCATGGAGATGCTCGTCGAGGCGGGCTGGAGCAACGACGGGAAGACCGTGCTCAAAGACGGCAGGACCGGCGAAGCCTTCGCCAACCCCGTCACAGTGGGATACGCCTACTTCCTCAAGCTCCTGCACTTGGTGGACGACAAGATACATGCAAGGGCGACAGGCCCCTATTCGCTGGTCACACAGCAGCCCCTGGGAGGCAAGGCGCAGTTCGGCGGACAGAGGTTCGGTGAAATGGAAGTCTGGGCTCTCGAGGCGTACGGGGCTGCCAACACCCTGCAGGAGCTGCTCACGGTGAAGTCCGACGACATTGTCGGAAGGGTCAACACGTACGCCGCCATAGTGAAGGGCGAGAACGTGCCGGGCCCTGGGATACCGGAGGCATTCAAGGTGCTCATCAAGGAGCTGCAGTCGTTGAGCCTTGACGTCAGGATAATGGCCGGCGACGACAAGGAGATAAGCATCAAAGACCTCGAGGAGGACGCCAGCGATTCAGCGAAGGACCTTGGATTCGACCTTGGGGCAAGGCCCTACAGGATAGGCGGGGACCTGCATGTCGAGGAGCGCAAGCCCGAAAGGGAGCGCAGGCGCGAGCCTGAAGACGACTTCGACGCCATATTCCCGATCCAGGAGTACAAGCTGGACAAGGAAGACGGGATGGTGATCGAGGGTGAAGAGGCGGCCGAGGAAGCCGAAGACGATGATGCCCTCGACTTGGGCGACCTTGACATCGAGGCGGAAGCCGAGGAGAAGGACGAGGAATAGGCTTGACCGCGGGCCGCAGATGAATGATGGGGGGCGAAGCCGATGTTGGACGTCAACGATTTCGATAGAATCCAGATAGCGATGTCTTCTCCTGAGAAGATCAGGAGCTGGTCGTCGGGCGAAGTCAAGAAGCCCGAGACGATAAACTACAGGACGCTCAAGCCCGAGAAGGACGGCCTGTTCTGCGAGAAGATATTCGGGCCTACCAAGGACTGGGAATGCTCCTGCGGCAAGTACAAGAAGGTACGGCACAAGGGCATAGTATGCGACAAGTGCGGCGTGGAGGTCACCAAGGCCAAGGTGCGCCGCGAGAGGATGGGGCACATAGAACTTGCAGCCCCCGTTTCGCACATATGGTACTTCAAGGGGATATCCAGCAGGATGGGCCTGCTTCTGGACATGACGCCGAAGCATCTGGAGAAGGTCATCTACTTCGCCTCGTACATAGTGGTTGACCCGGGAGACACGCCGCTGTCGAAGAAGCAGCTGCTTACGGAATCCGAGTACCAGTACTACAACGAGAAGTACAACGGGCTTTTCAGGGCCGGCATGGGCGCCGAAGCGATCCAGGACCTTCTCAAGGAGATCGACGTAGTGGCGCTATCAGAGGAGCTGAGGGAGGAGATCAAGACCTCCAGCGGTTCCAAGAGGGACAAGGCCAGGCGCCGCCTGGAGCTGGTCGAGGCTTTCAGGGAGTCGGGAAACAAGCCCGAGTGGATGATACTCGAGGTGCTTCCGGTGATACCGCCCGATCTGAGGCCCATGGTCCAGCTGGACGGGGGAAGGTTCGCCACCAGCGACCTGAACGACCTCTACAGGCGCGTGATCAACCGCAACAACAGGCTGAAGAAGCTGCTCGAGCTGCAGGCCCCGGACATCATAGTCAGGAACGAGAAGAGGATGCTACAGGAGGCTGTCGACGCCCTCATAGACAACGGCAGGCGCGGCCGGCCGGTCACAGGCCCTGGCAACAGGCCGTTGAAGTCGCTTTCCGACCTTCTCAAGGGCAAGCAGGGCAGGTTCCGTCAGAACCTTCTTGGCAAGCGCGTCGACTACTCCGGCAGGTCGGTCATCGTCGTAGGGCCCAGGCTCAAGCTGCACCAGTGCGGGTTGCCCAAGGAGATGGCCCTAGAGCTGTTCAAGCCCTTCGTGATGAGAAGGCTGGTCGAGAAGAAGTACACCGAGAACATGCGCAACGCAAACAAGATGGTCCAGAGGCTGAGGCCTGAAGTCTGGGACGTGCTCGAAGAGGTTATCAAGGAGCATCCCGTGCTCCTCAACCGCGCCCCGACCCTGCACAGGCTCGGCATACAGGCCTTCGAACCCGTGCTGGTAAACGGCAAGGCGATACAGATCCACCCCATGGTGTGCGCGGCATACAACGCGGACTTCGACGGCGACCAGATGGCCGTCCACGTACCGCTGTCTCCCGAGGCGCAGGCCGAGGCAAGGCTTCTGATGCTGAGCGTGAACAACATACTCTCGCCCGCGTCTGGCAACCCGATCACCGTCCCCAACCAGGACGTGGTAATCGGCTGCTACTACCTCACGGCCGAGAAGCCGGGGGCCAAGGGCGAAGGCAGCATATTCAAGGACATACGCGAGGCAATGATGGCCTTCGACCATAAGGAGGTCGCCATCCACGCCAGGATATTCGTGAGGATGCCGGAGGGCAAGAACATACTCGGCACCGACAACAGGCGCGGAAGGCTGCTGATGACGACCGTAGGGAAGCTGATCTTCAACAGCGTATTCCCGGACGAGTTCCCGTTCATAAACAGCGCGGTGAGCACCATGGACGTCAACCTCACAGGCGACGCTGTCGTGACGCCTGAGGACATCAGGGCAATAGGCGCGATTGCAAGGGAAGATGCTGGCAAGGCGCTCATAGACGCCGTTACGAAGAGGAGCGGCAAGGAGAGGAAGGCTGCTACGAAGGGCTTCCTTGCGAAGCTGGTGGCCAAGTACCGCAACACCTACGGCAACACGATGACCGCCTCCATGCTGGACAGCATAAAGGAGCTCGGCTACAGGTACGCCACATACTCTGGCACCACGGTCGGAATAAAGGATGCGGCCATACCGCCGGAGAAGGAGCAGATCCTAAAGCAGGCCGACCAGGAAGTGGAGAAGGTCGAAAGGCAGTTCAAGAGGGGCCTCTTGACAGAGACGGAGAAGGAGCAGAAGGAGCAGGACATCTGGACGGAGGTCAAGGAGCGCGTGCAGAAGGCCATGGAGGCCAACCTTGACAGGTTCAACCCGATATATATGATGGCAACCTCCGGCGCCAGAGGAAACCTCGGGCAGCTTGGCCAGCTGGCAGGCATGAGAGGGCTGGTCGCGGACCCGTCGGGCCGCACGATCAACGTGCCGATCAGGGCCAACTTCCGCGAGGGGCTGAACGTCCTGGAGTACTTCATCTCCACCCACGGCACCAGGAAGGGCCTCGCCGACACCGCACTGAGGACCGCCAAGTCGGGGTATCTGACAAGGAGGCTCGTGGACGTCGCGCAGGATGCCATAGTCCGCGAGTTCGACTGTGGCACCGACATGGGCATAGAGCTGACGCCCCTCTATGACGGCGAAGGCAAGAACATCATCGAGCCCCTGAGGGACAGGATCGTCGGCAGGATGGGCTTCGAAAACATCACTTACAAGGACCCCGAAACCGGCGAGGAGAAGGTGCTCGAGGTCAAAAACAGGGTCATAAACGAGGAGACCGCGCTTCTTATAGAGTCTTTGGGGATAAAGAAGGTCGTAGTCAGGTCCGTCCTGCAGTGCAAAGCCAAGTATGGCGTCTGTGCATGCTGCTACGGAAGGAACCTCGCCCTCGGCAGGCCCGTAAGGCGTGAAGGAGAGCTCGAGGAATTCAACTACACATTGGACGGGACACCGGTTCCCAAGGGCGACATAGTCGACGTCGGCGAAGCGGTGGGCATAATCGCCGCCCAGTCGATCGGGGAGCCGGGCACCCAGCTGACGATGAGGACGTTCCACACCGGCGGCGTGGCCGGAGAGGACATCACCTACGGCCTGCCGCGCGTCGAGCGCGACTTCGAGGCCAGGATACCCAGCACGGACGCCCATAAGGCGGGCGTGGTCAGCATAAGGGAAATAGCCGGCGTAACGAGGATAATCATAAGGGCGTCGAACGGCCAGGAGCACGACTATACGGTCCCGGCGGGCGCGAAGCTGCTGGTTGCCGACGGCCAGAAGATCGGCAAGAGCGACAGGCTGTACGAACAGCCGCTCCACAGGAACGCCCAGGACGTATTCCAGCAGGACGGCATAGTGTCGGCCCTTCAGTTCATAGTCGGTGAGGTCCAGGAGGTATACAGAAGGCAGGGCGTCGAGATCAACGACAAGCACATAGAGGTAATCGTCCGCCAGATGTCAAGGAAGCTCAAGATAATGGACGCCGGCGACACCCACTTCAAGGAGAAGGCGGTAGTAGACCGCTTCGAGCTCGAGGAGATAAACAGGAAGCTGGTCGCCGAAGGCCTCAAACCTGCGCAGCCATGGCTGCCCGGCATAAAGCTGGCGGCGGTATCGATGGACAGCTTCCTGGCCTCTGCGTCTTTCCAGGAAACGGCGACGGTACTGACCGACGCCGCGATCAAGGGCAAGACCGACAGGCTCATAGGCCTCAAGGAGAACGTAATCATAGGCAAGCTGATACCGGCGGGTACGGGCATGAGGAAGTACAGGAACATAACACTGTACAACCCCGAGGACCTCATAGCGATGGTAGAGGCGCAGGCGCAGGCCGGCGGCCTGGTTGACGGCCAGCCCGAGCCGAATGAGGTGGAAGTTTCCTCAGAGGCCGCAGGAGAGAACCAGGCAGCCGAGGGAATGGCATAGGTAGATCAGAAAACTGCCTGAGCATATTGACAGGGAAATAGTGCGATGTTAATATTTTTAGGTGCCTGCCTGTATTTCGCGAATCTGCAGGAAAGGGCGTGTTCTTGATGAAAGGGCAGCTCGCAGACCGCAGCACGAGAGTAGTGGGCAAGAAGCAGGTCGTAAGGGCCCTTGTGAGGAACGAAGTGGCCGAGGTCTTCCTGGCTAAGGACGGCGATCCGTTCATACAGAGGGACATCAGGGAATTGGCCACGAAGGCCCAGGCACCTGTGACCGAAGTGGAAAGCATGGCTCAGCTGGGACGGGCCTGTGGCATAGAAGTCAAGGCCTCGGTCGCAGCGCGTCTGAAGGAAAGAGTTTCCTAGATAAAAGCAAGTACTGGAAAGGAGGTGCAGCGAATGCCGACAATCAGCCAGCTGGTCAAGAAAGGCAGGGAGAAGGTACAGTACAAGTCCTCCTCGCCGGCCCTTCGTTTCCAGTACAACACCCTCGAGCGCAGGACCAACTATGGTGAGGGTTCGCCTCAGAGGCGCGGCGTCTGCACTGTAGTAAGGACGGCGACGCCCAAGAAACCCAACTCTGCACTGAGGAAGATTGCGAGGGTGAGGCTCAGCAACGGTATAGAGGTCACCGCCTATATACCCGGAGTGGGTCACAACCTCCAGGAGCACTCGGTGGTGCTAATCAGAGGAGGCCGCGTAAAGGACCTTCCGGGCGTTAGGTACCACATAATCCGCGGTACTCTGGACAGCGCAGGGGTAGCGAACAGGCGTCAGGGCAGGTCCAAGTACGGAGCGAAGAGGCCCAAGTAATTGAGCCCACAAGGGAGGTTAACCCATGCCTAGGAAAGGCCACGTACCCAACAGGGAAGTGACTCCGGACCCGGTGTACAACAGCACCATGGTGTCGGAGTTCATCAACAAGATAACTTTGGACGGCAAGAAGAGCATTGCCGAGCACATCTTCTACGGTGGATGCGACATAATACAGCAGAAGACCGGGAGCGACCCCCTCGAGGTCCTCGACAGGGCGATGAAGAACGTCATGCCGCTTCTCGAGGTCAAGCCCCGCAGGGTCGGAGGAGCTACCTATCAGGTGCCGATGGAAGTCAGGCCCGAAAGGCGCAAGGCCCTGGCCCTGAGGTGGATCATAACCAACTCGAGGAAGCGCAGCGAGCGCACCATGATGGAGCGCTTCGCCCTGGAGATCATCGACGCTTCCAACAACGTGGGCAGCTCAATAAAGAAGCGCGAGGACATGCACAAGATGGCGGAGGCCAACAGGGCGTTCGCGCATTACAGGTGGTAAAGGATACTTGGTTCGAATGATCCGGACGGAAAGGGGTGGTGGTCATGGCGGATCTCTCTAAGATCAGGAACATCGGCATAATGGCTCATATAGACGCCGGTAAGACCACTACTACCGAGCGCATCCTGTACTATTCCGGGAAACTTCACCGCATGGGCGAAGTCCACTCCGGGACGGCCACCATGGATTGGATGATACAGGAGCAGGAGAGGGGAATAACCATCACCTCCGCCGCTACGACATGCATGTGGCAGGGCCATCAGATTAATATCATAGACACGCCCGGCCATGTTGACTTCACTGTGGAGGTCGAAAGGTCGCTCAGGGTGCTCGACGGCGCCGTCGCGATATTCTGCGCGGTGGATGGCGTCCAGCCCCAGTCGGAGACGGTCTGGAGGCAGGCCGACAGGTACAACGTCCCCAGGATAGCCTTCGTGAACAAGATGGACCGCATGGGGGCGGACTTCCAGGGTGCCGTCCAGAGCATGAGGGACAAGTTGGGGGCGAACCCGGTGCCCGTGCAGCTTCCCATGGGCAGCGAGGAATCGTTCAGGGGGATAATCGACCTGATTGCGATGCAAGCCCGGGTTTACAAGGACGACCTAGGAGTGAACGTCGAAACCGCGGAAATCCCGGATGAAATGCGAGAGCAGGCCGAGAAGGCGAGGGAGTTCATGGTGGAGCAGGTCGCAGGATGCGACGACCACCTTACCGAGTGCTACTTCGAGGGCAGGGACATTACGGCCGACATGTTGGTGGCGGGCATAAGGCGAGCCACCCTTGCATCCAAGATCACCCCGGTGCTATGCGGTGCGTCTTTCAAGAACAAGGGCATCCAGCCTCTGCTGGACGCGATAGTCGCATACCTTCCCAGCCCGCTGGACATGCCGCCCGTGCAGGGCGTAGATCCGAGGGACGACGAGAAGGTGGTAAGGAAGCCCTCGGAAGACGAGGAGTTCTGCGGCCTGGTCTTCAAGATAGCGACGGATCCTTTCGTCGGGAAGCTCTCCTACATGAGGGTATACTCCGGCAGGGCGGAGGCGGGGAAGGTATATTACAACGCATCCAAGGGCAAGAGAGAGCGCATCTCAAGGATACTCAGGATGCACGCCAACCACAGGGAGGACCTGGACAGCATCAGCGCAGGCGAGATAGTAGGCGTAGTCGGGCTCAAGGACGTGACCACCGGGGACACGCTTTGCGAGGAGAGGCACGCCCTCATACTGGAGAGGATGACTTTCCCGGAGCCGGTGATATCGCTGACTGTAGAGCCGAAGACCAAGACGGACGAGGACAAGCTCACAATGGCGCTTATGAAGCTGGCCGAGGAGGACCCCACCTTCAGGATGAGCACGGACCAGGACACCGGCCAGACGATAATCGCCGGCATGGGGGAGCTGCACCTGGAGATAATAGTAGACAGGCTCCTGAGGGAGTTCAAAGTCGGGGCCAACATCGGCAAGCCCCAGGTGGCATACAGGGAGACTGCGACACAGGCAGTCAGGAACGAGACCCGTTTCGTCAGGCAGACGGGCGGACGCGGTCAGTACGGCCACGTGGTCATAGAGCTGGAACCGGGGCTTCCGGGTTCGGGCTTCGTTTTCGAAAACGCCATAGTCGGCGGCGCGATACCCAAGGAATACATCCCTGCGATAGAGGCCGGGTCGAAGGAAGCCGCCGGGGCGGGGCCGATTGCGGGATACCCTGCAGTGGACGTAAAGGTGAGGCTGGTAGACGGATCCTTCCACGTTGTGGACTCATCAGAGCTGGCGTTCAAGATCGCAGCGTCGATCTGCTTCAAGGAAGCGCTTGCCAAGGCGTCTCCGGTGCTGCTGGAGCCCATCATGAAGGTAGAGGTCACGACGCCCACGCAGTACGTCGGGGATGTCATGTCCGACATCAGCGCAAGGCGGGGCAAGGTGACCGGCATGGAAAGCCACGCGGGCTCAGAGATAGTCAAGGCGCAGGTGCCGATGGGCGACATGTTCGGGTACGCGACCACGGTGAGGTCCCTTACGCAGGGCAGGGCGACATACACGATGCAGTTTCTGAGATATGAGCAGGTGCCGACCTACATATCTGAAGAGATAGTGAAGAGCTACAAAGGCATATAGCAGAACCATGTAGGAAAATATCCTTTAAGGAGGAGAGAAAATGGCAAAGCAGAAGTTCGAGCGCAGCAAGCCGCACGTTAACATCGGTACCATCGGTCACATCGACCATGGCAAGACCACGCTTACAGCGGCCATTACCACGGTACTAGGAAAGGCCGGGCTCGCCACCGTCAAGAGGTTCGACGAGATCGACAACGCCCCCGAGGAAAAGGCCCGTGGAATCACCATCAACACCACGCACGTAGAGTATTCGACCGAGAAGAGGCACTATGCCCACGTTGACTGCCCCGGCCACGCAGACTACGTTAAGAACATGATTACTGGAGCCGCCCAGATGGACGGCGCCATCCTAGTCGTGTCGGCGGCTGACGGCCCGATGCCGCAGACGCGCGAGCACATCCTGCTTGCCCGCCAGGTGGGCGTGCCCAAGATAGTCGTCGCCCTCAACAAGTGCGACGCAGTCGACGACCCGGAGCTGCTCGAGCTGGTCGAGATGGAAGTAAGGGACCTGCTGTCCTTCTATGAATTCCCCGGCTCCGAGATCCCCGTAGTGCCCGTCAGCGCCCTCAAGGCCGGAGAATGCGGCTGCGGAAAGCGCGATTGCGAGTGGTGCGGCAAGGTATGGAATCTCATGGACGCGGTCGACGAGTACATACCTACTCCTGTCCGTGACGTCGACAAGCCGTTCCTGATGCCTATAGAGGACGTCTTCACGATCACCGGGCGCGGCACCGTCGTCACCGGCCGTATCGAGCGCGGCAAGATCAAGGTGGGAGACGAAGTATCCATAGTAGGCCTCGCCCCCGAAATCAAGAAGAGCGTAGTCACCGGCGTCGAGATGTTCAGGAAGCTCCTCGACGAGGGCTTCGCGGGAGACAACGTCGGCTGCCTGCTGCGCGGAATCGACAAGGACGAGGTCGAGCGCGGCCAGGTCCTTGCAAAGCCCGGGACCATTACGCCGCATACGAAGTTCCGCGGCCAGGTGTACGTCCTGACCCAGTCCGAAGGCGGACGTCACACACCGTTCTTCAACAACTACAGGCCACAGTTCTTCATCAGGACCACGGACGTCACCGGAAGCATCGCGCTCGACCCAGGCACCGAGATGGTAATGCCTGGCGACCATGCGAACCTCACAATCTCGCTGATAACCCCGATCGCAATCGAGATGGGGATGAGCTTCGCAATCCGCGAGGGCGGCCGTACGGTGGGAGCCGGGACCGTTACCCAGATAATAGAGTAAGCCGTCAGCGCCAGGAGGGCGGCATAGACCGCCCTCCCGCACGGCGCAGCATGCGATGAGGCTGGATGTTGCCGGCGGCACCCGAACGACCGGGTGAACTCCAGCGGAGTAAGTCCGCGACAGATCGGGCGATGGAGGGTTAACCGATGTCAAAGAGCAAGGTCAGGATAAAGCTCAGGGCCTTCGACCACAAGCTTCTGGACCAGTCGTCGCAGAAGATAGTGGAGACGGCCAAGGCAATGGGGGCGTACGTATCGGGTCCGATACCGCTTCCGACTGAGAAGAACATTTACACGGTGCTCCGCTCTGTGTTCGTAGAGAAGGATTGCCGCGAACAGTTTGAAATGAGAACGCACAAGAGGCTGATCGACATAATAGAACCGAACCAGAAGGTCATGGACGCTCTCATGAAACTGGATCTGCCCTCCGGGGTGGATATAGAGATAAAGCTCTAACGTGAGTCCAATGGCCAAGAGCCAAGAACACGTCAGGAGCGGGAGGTGGAACGGATGGCTAAAGCCATTCTCGGAATGAAGCTGGGTATGACCCAGGTATTCGCGGCGGACGGCAAGGTGACGCCGGTGACGGTGATCGAAGCGGGTCCGTGCGTGGTTGTACAGAGGAAGACGAAACAGCACGACGGCTACGAAGCGATCCAGGTCGGCTTCGGGAAGAAGAGGGAGGGCCTTTTCAGCAAGCCTGAGAAGGGGCACTTCGCCAAGGCTAACTTAAAGCCGATGCGTTTCCTGCGCGAGTTCCGCGTGGAATCGTCCGAGGAATTCGCCGTCGGTCAGGAGATCAAAGCCGACCTGTTCGCCGTAGGCGAGAAGGTGGACGTGACCGGCAAGACCCGCGGAAAAGGTTTCGCAGGCGTCATCAAGAGGCACAACTTCGCCCGCGGCGGCATGAGCCACGGCTCCATGTACCACCGCAGGGTAGGCTCCCTGGGAGCGACCGACCCGGCAAGGGTCTTCAAGGGAAGGAAGATGCCCGGCAGGATGGGCGGAGACAAGGTTACCATACAGGGCCTCACAATCGCAGGGGTAGACTTGGACAGGAACTTGATTCTGGTCCGCGGAGCAATTCCCGGGACTCGTGGCGGCCTGGTAGTCGTAAAGGAATCCGTAAAGGCTTCCAGGAAGTAGCCACGGATAGGGAAAGGAGGCAAAACTTATGCCAAAGGCACCTTTGTTCAATATGAAGGGCGAGAGCCTCGGCACTGTGGACCTGCCCGATGAGATCTTCGGGGTGGAACCGCATGCAGATGTTCTCCATGAAGCCGTAGTAATGCAGCTTGCGAGCAGGCGTCTGGGGACGGCCAAGGTCAAGGGCCGCTCGGAAGTCGCAGGCGGTGGCAAGAAGCCTTACCGCCAGAAGGGCACCGGCCGCGCAAGGCAGGGCTCCACAAGGGCTGCGCAGTGGGTAGGCGGCGGGAAGATATTCGGCCCCATGCCCAGGAGCTACAGCTACAGGATAAACAAGAAGGTCAGGAGGCTGGCATTGCTATCGGCGCTCTCGTCGAGGGCCCTGGAGGCCAACCTGGCCGTGGTCGACGAGCTGGCGATAGAGAAGCCGAGCACCAAGGCCATGGTCTCCGTGCTTGAGAACCTCAAGCTGGGTAAGACGCTGGTGGTGACAAGCGAGGACGACCTCAATGTGGAGCTTTCCACCAGGAACCTCCCAGAGGCGATGGCGCTGAGCGTCGAGGGCCTGAACGTCTACGACATACTCAACCACACGAACCTTCTCTTCACCAGGTCGGCAGTAGAGAAGGCCAAGGAGGTGTTCGCCTGATGGAATACAATGCGCATGACATAATCATCAGGCCGATAATCACCGAGAAGAGCACATCGCTGGCAGCGCAGAACAAGTACGTCTTCGAAGTGGCCAAGGCCGCGACGAAGATCGATATCGCAAAGGCCGTCTCGCTCGCATTCAAGGTGAACGTCGTGGCGGTCAACACGGTATCGGTGCCCGGAAAGCTCAAGAGGCAGGGCAAGGGACAGGGTTACACGCCAAGCTGGAAGAAGGCTATAGTCACTTTGAAGGCTGGGGAACGCATCCCGATCTTCGAGGGAGCATAAGCCGAGAGCGCAAGGAGGAAGATCATAAATGGGTATCAAGCAGTATAAGCCCACATCTCCTGGGCGTCGGCAGATGTCGGTATCCACTTTCGAGGAGATTACCGCCTCGAAGCCGGAGAAGTCGCTCACCGTATCGCTCAGAAAATCAGGCGGCCGCAACAACATGGGCCGTATAACCTCCAGGTTCCGCGGAGGCGGAGCCAAGAGGACGTACAGGCTCATAGATTTCAAGCGCGACAAGGCGGGCGTGCCCGGCAAGGTCGCAAGCGTTGAATACGACCCCAACAGGTCGGCGCGCATATGCCTGATCAACTACCTGGACGGAGACAAGAGGTACATACTCCAGCCGGTAGGACTTAAAGTAGGGGACATGGTAGTCTCCGGGCCCGAGGCCGACATCAAGCCGGGCAACGCGCTCCCGCTGAGCAACATCCCGTTGGGAACCGTCGTGCACTGCGTAGAGCTGGTCCCAGGCAAGGGCGCCCAGATGGTGAGGACGGCGGGCGCATCTGCCCAGCTCATGGCGAAGGAAGGGAACATGGCGACCCTTAGGCTCCCATCCGGAGAGATGAGGATGGTAAGGGTTGAGTGCATGGCCACCGTAGGCCAGGTCGGCAACCTCGACCATGAGAACGTAAGCTTCGGCAAGGCCGGGCGCAAGCGCTGGCTGGGACGCAAGCCCCACAACCGCGGCGTTGTGATGAACCCGGTCGACCATCCGCACGGCGGCGGCGAAGGCAAGTCGCCCATCGGACATCCAGGACCGCTCACCCCTTGGGGCAAACCGACGCTAGGATACAAGACCCGCAAGGCCAAGGCCTCTGACAAGCTCATAGTCAGAAGGCGCAACGGCAAATAACTGATATGAGTTAAGAGAGGAGGCGGACAAATGTCCCGGTCGCTCAAAAAGGGCCCGTATGTCTGCCCGAAGCTGATGAAGAAGGTAGACGCGATGAATTCCAAGGGCGTCAAGGAGATAGTGAAGACCTGGTCGAGGAGCTCCACGATAATGCCCGATTTCGTCGGACATACGATCGCAGTGCACGACGGCAGGAAGCATGTGCCGGTGTATGTGGTCGAAGACATGGTTGGACACAAGCTCGGTGAGTTCGCGCCGACGAGGACCTACAGGGGCCACTCGACAAAGACGGACAAGGCGACAGCTCTTAAGTAGGAGGGTCTAGACAATGGAGGCAAAAGCAGTAGCAAAGCATGTAAGGATAACGCCTCGCAAAGCCCGCGCCGTTGTTGACCTTGTCCGCGGCAAGAGCGTTTCCGAGGCGCTGGCCATACTGAAATTCTCCCCGCGCGGAGCCAGCGAAGTAGTATACAAGGTGGTCAAGTCGGCGGCGGCGAACGCCGAGAACAACCTGAACCTCGACAAGGACTCCCTGTACATCTCCAAGGCTTTCGTAGACGTGGGCCCCACCATGAAAAGGGTGCTGCCCAGGCTCAGGGGCATGGCGGACAGGCTCCTTAAGAGGAGCTGCCATGTAACCATAGTCGTTAAGGAAAGGGAGGGTTGATCGTGGGTCAGAAGGTTAACCCCATAGGATTCAGAGTAGGAGTCATCAAGGACTGGGATTCCGCGTGGTATGCGGACAAGTCATATGCGGACCAGCTGCATGAGGACCTGAAGCTCAAGAAGTTCATATTGGCTTACGACTTCAACAAGAAGGAAGGCGTGCCTGCGTCCAAGGATCCTGCCAAGAGGGAGAACAACCCCGGCAGCATCTCGAGGATACAGATAGAGCGCAAGGCCAACAACGTAATAAAGTTCATTATCAACACCGGAAAGCCCGGCGTCATAATCGGAAGCGGCGGGAAGAAGTCCGAGGAGCTCAGGAAGGAACTGCAGGCCATGACCGGCAAGCAGGTGCTCCTTAGCATCAATGAGGTCAAGAACCCCGACTTAGACGCTAAGCTCGTCGCCGAGAACATCGCCGGTCAGCTTGAGAAGAGGGTCGCCTTCAGGCGCGCGATGAAGCAGGCCATGGGAAGGGCCGAGAAGCTCGGCTGCCAGGGCATAAAGATGAAGTGCTCGGGCCGTCTGGGCGGCGCCGAAATCGCAAGGTCGGAGGGCTATTCCACGGGAAGGCTCCCGCTTCATACGCTGAGGGCTGACGTCGACTACGGTTTCGCCGAAGCCAACACGACCTACGGCCGCATTGGCGTAAAGGTCTGGATCTATAAGGGCGAAGTCCTTCCGAAGAGGGCATCCGGCCAGAACCAGGGAGGGCGCTAACCATGTTGATGCCGAAGAGAGTTAAGTTCAGAAGGGTACATCGCGGCAGGATGACAGGCAAAGCAAGCCGCGGCAACACCGTCATGTTCGGTGACTACGGCCTGGTCGCCTCCGAATGCGGATGGGTTACAGACAGGCAGATAGAAGCCGCACGTATCGCAATGACCCGCTACATCAAGCGCGGCGGCGGAGTCTGGATAAGGATATTCCCCGACAAGCCCGTAACCCAGAAGCCTGCCGAGACCCGTATGGGCTCAGGCAAGGGGTCCCCCGAGTACTGGGTCGCGGTAATCAAGCCCGGCCGCGTCATGTTCGAAATAGGCGGCGTAACCGAGCAGGAGGCCAAGGAGGCGCTGCGCCTTGCAATGCATAAGCTGCCGGTCTCGTCGAAGATAGTCAAGAAAGAGACCGCAGAGGGCGCGGCGGCCGAAGAACTTGTAAAGGAGGGTGAAGCGAATGAAGTCTAAGGAAATACTGGAGCTTACGCCGGAAGAACTGGCCAAGAAGCTCACCACCCTCAAGGAGGAGCTGTTCAACCTCAGGTTCCAGCTCGCCACCAACCAGTTGGAGAACCCTAACAGGATAGGCGAAGTCAAGAAGAACATCGCCCGTGTAAAGACCGTGATCCGCGAGCGTGAGCTCAAGGCGGCGCGCGGATGATGGGGAGGGACTGAATATGGAAGAGACAAGGAACGAGCGCAAGGAGAGGACCGGCGTGGTGGCTTCCGACAAGATGGACAAGACCCGCGTTGTGGTCATCGAGCGCACCTTCAGCCACCCTCTCTACGGCAAGACCGTGAGAAGGTCGAGCAGGGTAAAAGTGCACGATGAGGGCAACGAGAGCCACGTTGGCGATACCGTCAGGATAATGGAGACCAGGCCGATATCAAAGGATAAGCGCTGGAGGCTCGTCGAGATAGTCGAGCGCGCGAAGTAGCCGAGAGGAGGGGCAATAAGTGATACAGGCACAGACAATGTTGAATGTTGCCGACAACTCCGGTGCAAAGAAGATCATGTGCTTCAGAGTGTCAGGCGGCTCCAGGAGAAGGTATGCGAGCATAGGCGACATAATCGTCGCGACTGTCAAGGAAGCAACACCCGGAGGCGTTGTGAAAAAGGGAGAGGTCGTCAAGGCCGTCGTAGTCCGCATCAAGAAGCAGCTCAGAAGGCCCGACGGATCTTACATCCGCTTCGACGAGAACGCGGCGGTCCTTATCAACGACCAGATGAACCCCAGAGGGACGCGCATATTCGGGCCCGTGGCTAGGGAACTGAGGGACAAGAACTACATGAAGATAATCTCCCTCGCCCCTGAAGTCCTTTAGGACGGAGGAGCATTGATATGAAGATCAAGAAGGGCGACAACGTACAGATAATATCCGGCAAGGACGCCGGGCGCAAGGGCAAGGTGCTGCGCACAGTTCCCGCCGACGAGAAAGTCATCGTAGAGAACATGAACGTGGGCAAGAAGCATACGAAACCCTCCAAGACGGCGCCACAGGGCGGCATCATCGACACGCCGATGCCGTTGCACGCGTCCAAGGTTATGGTGGTCTGCAGCAAGTGCAACAAGGCCACCAGGGTCAGAATGAAGGCTGACGGAGAAGGCAAATTCTCGCGCACTTGTTCGAAGTGCGGGACCAGCCTCGACAAGTAGGACCGAGGAGGAGGACAAATAAATGCCGCGTTTACTCGACAAATACAAGAACGAAGCCATACCGGCCCTCACGAAGAGGTTCGGGTACAAGAACGTTAACCAGGTGCCCAAGCTGGTGAAGGTAGTCGTGAACATGGGCGTCAGCGAAGCCACGGCCGATCCCAAGGCCCTGGACGCAGCCGCTGCCGACCTTGCCGCAATCACCGGCCAGAAGGCGCTTATAACCAAGGCCAAGAGGTCGATAGCCAATTTCAAGCTCAGGGCTGGAGTGCCGATAGGCGCCAAGGTCACCCTGCGCGGAGACAGGATGATGTACTTCCTGGACAAGCTCTTCAACGTGAGCCTTCCCCGCATCAGGGACTTCAGGGGCATACCTACGAGCGGTTTCGACGGCCGCGGCAATTTCACCCTGGGTCTGAAGGAACAGCTCATATTCCCCGAGATCGTGTACGACAAGGTCGACAAGGTCAGGGGCATGGACATCACAATAGTCACTTCGGCCAGGACGGACGAAGAGGGACTTGAGCTGCTCCGCACGTTGGGCATGCCGTTCAAGGCCCAGTAAGGAGGAAGCAAGAGATGGCACGTAAAGGATTGGTGGAATCTTGGAAGCGCGAGCCGAAGTTCGCAGTCAGGGCATATAACCGCTGCCATATATGCGGAAGGCCCCACGGGTACATGAGGAAATTCAAGATGTGCAGGATCTGCTTCCGTAGCCTTGCCTCCCGCGGCGAAATCCCGGGCGTCACCAAGGCGAGCTGGTAAGGCGGAAATGCCGTGAGAGGAGGTACAGCAGATGCCGGTTTCTGATCCCATTGCGGATATGTTGACAAGGATAAGGAACGCTAACATCGTCTACCATGACACGGTGACGATGCCGTCTTCGAAGATGAAGGCGGAACTGGCCCAGATCCTCAAGCAGGAGGGCTATATAAGGGACTTCGAGCTTACCACGGACGAGAAGGGCTTCAAGACCCTGAAGCTGTTCATGAAGTACATGCCCGACAAGAAGAAGGTAATAACGGGCCTTAAGCGCATAAGCAAGCCCGGCCTGAAGGTGTATGCCCAGAAGGACGAGCTTCCCAGGGTATTAAACGGCCTTGGGGTAGCAGTTATTTCGACATCCAGCGGACTGATGACCGACCGCAAGGCGCGTGAGAACGGCCTCGGCGGCGAAGTAGTCTGCTATATCTGGTAGGAGGTGCTGTAATGTCGAGGATAGGAAGGAAACCCATCAGCATACCTGCCGGCGTAAAAGTAGAGCTCGAGGGAAGCCATCTCAAGGTGACCGGCCCCAAGGGCACGCTGTCGCGCGAGCTTCACAAGGACATGCAGATCTCGGTGGACGGCGGGGTCATAAAGGTCGAGAGGCCTTCGGACGACAAGGAGCACAGGTCGCTGCACGGCCTTACGCGCACCCTGGTCAGCAACATGGTCGAGGGCGTGACCAAGGGCTTCCAGCAGGACCTGGACATAGTCGGTACAGGTTACAAGGCCGCTTTGCAGGGCAAGAAGCTCATATTGAGCGTCGGGCACTCACATCCGGTCGAGATAGACCCCCCGGCGGGGATAACGTTCGAAACCCCGTCCCCGGTGAAGATACTGGTGAAGGGGAGCAGCAAGGAAGCCGTCGGACAGATGGCGGCCGACATCAGGGCCAAGAGGCCGCCCGAGGTCTATCACGGCAAGGGCATAAGATACGCAGGCGAGGTAATACACCTCAAGGCCGGCAAGACCGGTAAAGTAGGCAAGTAACGCTGCGGCGAAGGAAAGGGGAAAATTGCTTTGTATAACAGGAAAGACAGGAAAGTGGCCCTTGCCCGCCGCCATAGCCGCGTCCGCCAGCACGTATGCGGCACACCGGAGAGGCCAAGGCTTGCGGTCCACAGGAGCCTAGCGAACATCTACGCTCAGCTCATCGACGATACCACCGGCACCACGCTGGTCCATGCCTCCTCGACCGAGAAGGAGCTCGGCCTCGCATACGGCGGGAACGTAGAGGCCGCAAAGGTCCTCGGCAGGGTCGTCGCCGAGCGCGCCCTCGCCAAGGGCATCAAGGTCGTCGTCTTCGATCGCGGCGGCCATATCTACCACGGCAGGGTGCTTGCCTTCGCAGAGGCCGCACGCAATGCCGGGCTAGAGTTCTAGGAAGGGAGCACTCATTGGAATGAAGAGGTTCGTTCAAGAGGTAAGTGAGCTCTCGGAGAAGGTAGTAAGCATCAACCCGGTCGCAAAGACCACCAAGGGCGGACGCACCAGGAGCTTCAGGGCGCTGGTAGTCGTCGGTGACGCCAAGGGCAAGGTCGGAGTGGGCCTGGGCAAGGCATATGAGGTCGCCGAGGCTATCAAGAAGGCTTCCCAGGCTGCCAAGAAGAGCATGATGACTGTGCCCATGGTGGGCACGACCATCCCGCACGAGGTCAACGCTGACTTCGGGGCAGGCAAGGTAGTGCTCAAACCGGCAGTTCCCGGCACCGGCGTCATCGCCGGAGGCCCGGTCCGTGCCGTCCTGGAAGCAGCCGGCATAAAGGACATCCTTACGAAGTCCATAGGGTCCAACAACCCGATCAACATGGTCAACGCGACCGTAAAGGGTCTGAAGAGCCTGCGGACCGCCGAGGAAGTCTCAAAGACGCGCGGTTTGGACACCGAGGCGAAGTAAGGGGGAAGTATCATGGCCAAGTTCTTGAAGGTCACATACAAGAAGAGCTTCATAGGCCAGCCTGAAAGGGTCAGGGCGACAGTGCGCTCGCTCGGGTTCCACAAGCTCGGCCAGACTATAGTGAAACCGGACACCCCTGAGTTGAGGGGAATGTGCCAGAGCATCGACCACCTCCTTGAGGTTGTCGAGGTCGACGGAGAATAACAGGAGTCGCTTCGGCTCCATAAGCGGAGGTGCAGATATATGAAATTGCATGAGTTACGCCCTCCTGAGGGCTCAAAGAAGGAGCGCCATCGCGTAGGCCGCGGGCACGGTTCCGGTTGGGAGAGGACCGCGGGTAAGGGTCAGAAGGGCCAGAAGTCGCGTTCCGGTGGAGTCAAGGGTCCCGCGTTCGAAGGCGGCCAGACGCCCCTTTCGAGGCGCATACCCAAGAGGGGATTCAACAACAAGTTCCGCATAGAGTATGCGGTGGTGAACATTTCGCAGCTTGACGAGAAGTTCGAGTCCGGCGCCCAGGTGAAGCTCGAGGACTTCTACACATCGGGCCTCGTAAAGGGCAGGTACAACATGGTGAAGGTGCTCGGCGACGGCGAGATTACCAAGCCGCTGACGGTAAGCGCCCACAAATTCAGCGAATCAGCTGCCGAGAAGATAAAAGCGGCAGGCGGGAGCGTGGAGGTAGTCTAAATGATCGCTGCTATCATCAACGCCTTCAGAGTGCCGGAGATAAGGAAGAAGATCCTCTTCACAGCCCTTATGCTCCTGGTGTACAGGCTCGGCTCCTACATACCGGTACCCGGCGTGGACGCCACGAAGATATTCGCTGAGTTCTCGAAGGCGGCCGGCACCGGAGGGACTGGCATCCTTTCGCTCCTTGACATGTTCGCAGGCGGTTCCCTGTCGAGGATGACGCTCTTCGCGCTCAACGTGGGGCCGTACATCACGGCATCGATCGTCATGGAGCTCCTGAAGGTAGTCATACCCAAGTTCGAGCAGCTGGCTAAGGAGGGGGACGAAGGCAGGAAGAAGCTCCAGGCCTACTCCCGCTATCTGAGCCTATTGCTCGCGGTTGTCCAGTCAATAAGCTACATGTTGCTTCTCAAGGGCGCCATGATGCCGGGCATCTGGAACAACCTCCTCGTCATAATGAGCATGACGGCCGGTGCCATGTTCACGGTCTGGCTCGGCGAGAAGATATCGGAAAGCGGCATAGGAAACGGCATATCCCTGATTATATTCACAGGTATCGTATCGAGGCTTCCGACCGTGGCGATGCAGCTGTTCTCCACTGTCAAAGCAGGCGGGCTGAACATACTGCTGCTGCTGCTCTTCCTGGTAAGCGCGATACTGGTTGTAGTCGGCGTCGTCGCAATCGAGGAGGCGAACAGGAAGATTCCCGTCCAGTACCCCAAAAGGGTCGTAGGCCGCAGGGTCTACGGGGGACAGAGCACACATCTGCCGATTAAGGTGAACCAGGCCGGGGTAATCCCCGTCATATTCGCCTCGTCGCTACTGGCGTTCCCCGCGACGATAGGCAGCTTCTGGCCGGCGTTCGGCGACCTCATGAACAGGTTCACCAACAACGCCTGGGCCTACAACTCGGTGCAGGTGGTGCTGATCATAGCGTTCACTTACTTCTATACCGGCATAACCTTCAACCCGCTGGACATAAGCAACAACATGAAGCAGTACGGCGGGTTCATCCCTGGCTACAGGCCGGGCAAGCCGACTGCCGAGTACATCGACCGCGTAGTCACAAGGATCGCGCTCCCAGGAGCGTTGTTCCTGGGCTTCATGGCGATACTCCCCAGCGTGATGACGGCCCTGCTGGGCTTCAACATCGGCTTCGGCGGCACTAGCATCATCATCGCGGTCGGCGTCGCGCTGGACACGATGAAGCAGATAGAATCGCAGCTCATAATGAGGCAGTACGAAGGCTTCATGCAGTAAGGGGGACTAAGTATGAACCTGGTGATAATGGGGCCTCCAGGCGCGGGCAAAGGCACCGCCGCGGAGAGGATAAAGGATGCTTACAATCTGGCCCATATCTCAACCGGGGACCTACTGAGGGCGGCCGTCAAGGCCGGCACCGACCTGGGGCTCAAGGCCCAGGGTTACATGAACGCCGGGAAGCTGGTGCCTGATGACGTCGTCATCGGGCTTGTGGAGAGAAGGCTGGCGGAACCCGATACGGCGAAAGGTTTCATGCTGGACGGGTTCCCCAGGACCATCCCACAGGCAGAGGCGCTGGCCGAGATGCTAGAGCGCATAGGCAAGGGGCTTGACGTGGTGTTGTCCCTTGAGGTGGACGACGACGTCATCGTAAGGAGGATAGCCGGAAGGCTCATCTGCCCTTCTTGCGGGGCGATATACAACGCGGACATGAACCCTCCTGTAAACGGGGTCTGCAAGTGCGGGGGATCCCCCGCAAGGCGCAAGGACGACGAACCTGAGGCGGTGAAGACCAGGCTGGTCGCCTACAAGGCCCAGACCGAGCCGCTCGTCCGCTGGTATGCGGACAAGGGCCTCCTGGTCGGAATCGATGCGGAGGGGACCCCTTCCGAGGTCTTCGAGAAGGTCGCAGGCGTGCTTTCCAAGTATGCGGGAACCAGGCAATGGTGATACTGAAGACGGCGAGCGACATCCTCAAGATGCGCAAGTCCGGCAAAATCACAGCAGCCGTGCTTTCGATGCTCAAGGAAGCCGCCAAGCCCGGGGTCACCACCGCCGAACTTGACAGGAAGGCTGAGGAGCTCATCCTGATGATGGGCGGCAAACCTGCCTTCAAAGGGTACATGGACTACCCCGCGACGCTGTGCACATCCGTAAACGACGAGGTAATCCACGGGATACCCGGAGACAGGATGCTCAAAGACGGGGACATACTCAGCATAGATACGGGCGCTGTCCTCGACGGCTTCTTCTCTGACGCTGCGATAACGGTGCCGATCGGCGAGGTGTCCAAAGAGGCTTCGGACCTCCTGGAGGCCACCGAGAGGGCGCTCGGGGAGGGCATCAAGGCCGCAAGGGTCGGCTCAAGGG
>JAGOKM010000108.1 GCA_017994615.1 Bacillota bacterium
GTACTGGGTTGATCCCTAAAGAGGTGGCTACTGGAAGTAACATAGGTGCCAGAATCAGTATCGCAGGAGCCCCGTCTATGAACATTCCGAGGATGAGCAGCACTATGTTCAAGACAATCAGGAACAAGGCCGGGGAGGTTAGTGTAGTCGAAAGAGCCCTGGCAAGTGCCTGCGGCGCCTGGGCGAAGGTAAGCACGCGGCTGAAGGCGTTGGCTAGCGCCAACAGGACGCACAGTGGAGCCACGGCTTTTACCGAATCCACTACCAGCTTCCATATGTCTTTCACTGCTATCGTTTTGTAGATGAAAAGGGATACTATAAGGGCATATACCACAGAAATACAAGCAGCTTCGGTCGGAGTGACTATTCCCCCATATATGCCACCTAGGATTATTACTGGCGTCAACAGTGCCCAGAACCCATCCAGAAAAATCCTGAGGAAGCCTCTCTCTTTTAATACCTTGTAGCTTGCGGCTATTTTCTCAGTGTCTTCTCCGTACTTAAGGCTGTGCAGATATGCATTTACCATTAAGAACAATGCAATTACTATCCCGGGGATTATACCGGCGATGAAGAGAGAACCCACGGAAACCCCTGTAGCCAGACCGAACATGATGAAGGAAATGCTTGGCGGGATTATCAGCCCCAAACCTCCACCAACCGATACTATGCTTCCTGCATATACCTTGTCATATCCAAGTTCTACCAGCACTGGTACAGTCATTGCGCCCACAGCCGCCGTTGTGGCAGGCCCTGAACCGGATATCGCCCCGTAGAACAGGCATGTCAAGATTACTGCGCACGGCATGCCCGCCCTTCTCTTTCCGATGAAGTATGCGAATACGTCGAAAAGCTTCCTAGATATGCCCCCTTTGGACATTATTATCCCCGAGAAAATGAATAACGGTATTGCGAGGATCGGTGTCGAATCAACTCCGATTACCATAGTCCTTACGATATATACCAGGTTTGCGGGGAATGAAGGGTTGGTCAACCCCGGTATGACAGCTCCCAGGCCCATGGCCACAGCTATCGGGAAGGTCAGGATCAATCCTACAATAAAAACCGTAAACGCAATACCTGTCATAGGACGTCCGCCCTCCTTCCCAACATATCCTTCAGCATGGTTATTACCTTTTGAATCGAGCGGAGCACTGCAAGCCCGAAACCTACGATTGTGGAAAAGTAGATGGCTGCGAAGGGGACCTGCATCGCAGGGCTTAATTGATTGCTTGCTCCTACGATTTTCACGACCCTGAATGAGTGATAGAAGAGGACGGAAAACAACGCCAAGGTAACTATCTGAATTATCAGCTCCAAAATGCTGCGCACCGCTTTGGGAAGCCAGTTAAGGATGATATCCACTCTCAGCATGGAGCCTCTTTTTATGCAGTAGCCGATTGTAAGGAAAGTCATATAGACGAAAATGTACCTTGAGAACTCTTCGGCCCAAGAAAGAGAGGAACCGAAGACATAACGCATCATTACCTGCAAGAACATGACCGATGTCAGCAAGAGCAATAGAAAGCCCAGAACATATTCCTCGATATGCTCGTCTAGGTTCTTTAAGAACTTCGCCAATCCCCTGCCCCCTTTGCCACATATATCGCATCTTCAAAAGTTCCTTGTCTCTTAATCAAACCAAACAGATGCAAATCGAAAAAATATGGAGACCTGTCTCCACATAACTGATATATCATTGGTATATCTCTAGGACAATAATTCGACGCTACATGCGAAAACCTTCTGTCTTAAATTGGGATTGGTGAAATTTTTTGATTTTGAAAGCGAAAGGTTAACCATGGATCTCTCTGTTTTACGTTTTTGTTCATTTCCGTCAAGTATAAGGCAGTATTTTGGCGGACAGTGGGATTATTCTCCGATTGATGCGACTTTCCCTAGTTCGGCTTTTTCCAAAGAAAAACCGAGTGCATGTACATACCTACACACACCCGGTCCATTCCTGATGGACTTGCAATCTGCGGACGCTATCTTTAGCACCAGACTTGCGAGAAAAGTACCAAAAATACTGCCTGCTTATAATTCAATCCAACTGGGGAATTCTGTCAATTACGTTTACATGTCCTGGGTCGAGCTTTCGCCGTCCAGCTCGCATCCAGCGACTAAACCGCCGCATTGCCGCGACGATCCCCGAATTCCGTTTTCCTTCCCGTTATTTGCCGCCTGGCCAGCAGTATGGCGCCTGTTATCACGAATATGATGCCCGAGACGGCCAGCAGCATCGCAGATGGGGCGACAGGCAACTTGTAGAACACCGTTAAGTAGGCCAGTATGGGCAGGATCTGTGTGGGGATGTGCTGTATGGGTACCAGTTTGGATACGTCGCCGAATTTCATGGCGCCCTGCGTTTCTGCGACGCCGAGGATGCTTCCTGCCAGTACGATGACCACTGCGACGGACAGATAAGCAGAGTCGAAGGCAGAAAAGCCCTTCTTGCTCCATCTGGCCAGCAGCGCCAGCGATATGCCCAGCCATAGGTTTGACTGCGAAAAGAGAAGGCCTGCGTTCAGAGTCTTCAGGATCCCCCTGGTGCGCGCGCTTCGCCTCTGGGCGATGAAGCATGCCGCTGAAAGCGACATCACGCAGGTTGAAAAAATCCCAAGACGCAGAAGGAACGCCGGTTCGTACAGGTCAACGGCCCTCAAGTCCACCGACAGCCGGCTGAAGCCGAAAGCGGTCACTGCCGCCATGACGAAGGCTATCCCCAGCATTTCGCTGCGCCGGAACCGCTCCCCGACTATGGTGGATGCCCCGATTGCAAGCACAACAAGCCCAATGGCCATCAGCCCGGGCAGTATGGCAGGGCCTATGATCCCCTGTGCCACTATGTTCAACGGGACGCCAATGAAGAATTGCAGGGAGAACCCCGCCAGCCACAACGGGCTGCGGAGCAGCTGCGGCATTAGTGCCTCCCCATCAGCTGCCTTCCTCACGGCCAGCTTCTGCACGAGAAGCGCAAGGTTGAATGATATGCCTGCTGCAATCGCAGCCATTACACCGATCCAGTAGGAACCGAACATCTAAGACCTCCAGCGGCGGCTTAACACAACCTTAAAAGCCGTTAAGCCCTGTCATGTAGCAGACGGCGGGATTGCTTTCGCTTTGCTTGGCCCTCATTCCATCCTTGCCGTCCTTAAGCCCTGGTATGCCTGCATGACAAGGTTGATGTCCCCCGTAAGCGCCTGCACCTGGGCCATGTTGATGAATACCCAGTACGGCGCCTTCCCCGTCGCCGCAGACTTCCTGTACCATTCCAGCGCCGTATCCCCGTCGCCGTCCCTCAGCGCGATGTTGCCGTTTACGCCGTACTGCAGGGCGATGTCCTTGCAGATGAGTATCGTAGGGTAGGTCCTCCTGATGGACAGCCCGGCCTTGATCGCCGTATGCCAGGACGGCGCGTTCTGCCTGTGGCAGTCCCAACCGATCTCTGCATACCCTTTCGAGCGGGCGACCTTTATGAATTCAGAGGTCATCGCAAGGGCCAGCCCTTTGCGCCTGTGTTCGCCTAGCACCGCGATGCCGACTTCGCAGCCGGCCGAGCTGTTATATTCCGACAGGCACCATCCCGCCAGCTCGCGCCCCTTCACCGCGCATATGCCGAAGCTCTTCGCAAGGAAGTCCTCTACCGAAGGCCTTTCCGAGCGCATCTCCTCCCTCAACTCATCAGTATGAAGGAGGTTTTCGAACAGGAGGGCCTTATTTATTTCCCTGAGCTCATAGCCCCTCGGAACAGGCGCATGGATGGCTGGCTCGTCCGGTTTAAGCGAGTACCTGTCCCGCCACTCGAACGTTGGGACCTTGGACCCGAAGGCGGCCATGACCAGCCTCAGGAATGCGTTGTCGTCACAGTAGACCGTCATCACATCGAAATCGTCCCCCTGCTGCGAACGGATCTCCCTTTCTATCAGGTGCACGACTTCTTCGGCCGCCCTCATGTCCCGGACCGTCGAAGGGGGCTCAAGAAAGAGCTTGTGCCTGAAGCAGGCTATATAGAAGGGGTCCCTGGTGTTGCTCACGTGCATGCTGCAGTCGGCAAGTCCTTCTTTCACAGCCTGAAAACGCATGAAGTCCGGGAAGCCGAACCTGGCGGCCGCTTTAATCCTATCTTGATAGTCGGAGATTTCAGGCAATTGCATCCCTCCGTCCCATGTGCACTTTAACCCTGTGGCATATCTCTGACATGTTTCGCTCATCAATGAACCAATATGACTTTTTCGCCCGAGGAAGGCCAACTCCTCCGTCACTTTCACCGAAAAGGGCCCTATATGTCCTCATTAAGCAGTATATTCC
>JAGOKM010000109.1 GCA_017994615.1 Bacillota bacterium
AGGCGCGCCCCCGGATGGCCTGAAATGAAATAGGAGACCAGGTATTGCTCCTTGCCGCACTCCTCGCTGAACCTGGAGAAAAGCCTGCTGAACCTCTCGTAGTCCGAACCGGCCGCCTTGCGCATGACCGACAGGACGCCCTGGCTTATATGCTCCGGTGCTATCTTCAGCTGGCCGCTCACGTTGTTGCCGACCATGTGCTTCATAAGAGCAAGCCCCTTGTCGGAGCCTAGAAGGTAGTCATATCGCAGGCCGGACCTGACGAAAACCTTCCTTACCCCCGGGATGGCCTCCGCCTTCTCCAGGAGCTCCATGTACTGGGCCTGCCCGTCATGCATGAGGCTGCACTTGTCAGGCCATACGCAGGCCCTGGAGCCGTCGCATGCGATATTCCCGGAGCACCCGGAAGAGTAGTAGTTCGCTGTAGGTCCTCCTATGTCGTGCACTATGCCCTTGAACCTCGGGTCCCTTGTGAAGCCCTCTATCTCCTTTAGCACCGAGTCGGCGCTCCTGGACTGCATGACCCTGCCCTGGTGGGCCCAGAGGGCGCAGAAGGAGCACGACCCGAAGCAGCCGCGGTGCGCGGTCACAGAGAAAAGGACCTCTTCCAGGGCGGGTACCCCCGACCCATCGTACATGGGATGCCAGCGCCTGGAGTACTTGAGCCCCGCAATCGAGTCCAGCTCCTTGCATGACAGCACGTTCTGAGGCCAGACCACGACGTAGCGGTTGGCGTGCTTCTGCACAATGGGCCTGGGAGAACGCCTCAGGCTCTCCCTCATCTGGGCAGCGAAGCAGAGTGCGTACTCCACTTTATCGCCCTTTACCGCCTCATATGACGGAATTTCCAGGTGGTCGCACCCGGGCGGCTGCTTCTGCACCAGAGCTGTCCCTTTTATGCCCGAGAGGTCCTCGTCCCCGGCATCTAGCCTTTCAGCTATCTCGAGGACCGCCTTCTCCCCCATGCCGTATACGAGTATGTCGGCCCTGGAATCCAGGAGCAGCGAGCGCCTCACTTCATCGTCCCAGTAGTCGTAATGGGCGAGACGGCGCATGGAGGCCTCGATTCCCCCCAATACCAGCTTTACTCCAGGCCAGGCCTGCCTCGCCCTGTTGGAGTATACCGTCACGGCCCTGTCTGGCCGCTTGCCTGGCATGCCGCCGGGGGAGAAGTCGTCCCTCTTCCTCCTGAACTTGGCGGGAGTGTAGTTGGAAACCATGGAATCCAGGTTGCCGGATGTTATCCCGCAGAAGAGCCTGGGCTCGGGGAAGGCCTTGAAATCCTCGTCGGTGCGGAAATCCGGCTGGGGGAGAATCGCCACCTTATACCCCTTCGATTCAAGAACCCTGCCGATTACGGCGGCGCCGAAGGCAGGGTGGTCCACATAGGCATCTCCCGTTATTATCACTATGTCCGGCCTGTCCCAGCCTAAAGCCCTGATCTCTTCCGGGCTGGCGGGCAGGGGCCTTGTCTCTGACATCTTTCCTCCAGGCTCCGGGATTCCTCCCAACCAGATTTGCGTTTGACCTGCTTTGGGCATCAGAAAGGGCCGTATCCTGCGGGGAATGCAATGTCCATCGCCTTCCTCGCCCCGCCGGGGACGCCCATGTCCTCCCCGTTGTAGCTGAGGCTGGTGCCTCCGGCGTTGCCTATCCTCACCCAGATCCCCTTGTCAGCGCTTATCTCGAGCAAGTCGCCGGCCGCCTTGATCCCTTCGAAGGCCTTCCTGCCGTCGGCGTAAGCCCTTATCCAGCAGTCATCGCTGAACTTTATGGTAAGCATGTGGGCGAAGGCCTGCACATTCCCCGTGGCAGCCGGTCTCTCCGGTCCATCTGCAACGGCCTGCACATCCTGTACTTGATTCTGGACAGGTTCTGTCGCCGCTTGAGGGGCTGCAGTGCCGGCATCCCCGACCTGGACGGTTCCTCCCCAATTGCCTCCCAAGGCGATGTAGACTGCCAGGATCAGAGCGGCAAGCACGAAGATGACAAGGGCCGTCGTAAGGGTCCTCTTCCTTGCGGCCTGCCTCCTCTTCTGCTCGATCTTGATCCTCTGGAGCATACGCTTGTCCATGGAGGTCTCGGAAGGCGGAATGACCTTCTCCTCGGCCTTCTGCTCCGGCTCCTGGCTCAGCTCCCGTTCAAGCATGCCCGCCGCCTGTTGAGGGTCCATGCCTAGGAACGAGGCATAGCTCTTGATATATAGCTTGAGGTAGATCTACCCTGGTATTGCGGAGTAATCTCACCTCTCGATCGCCTCGATGTAACAGGCCCTTATTAGGGTGGCGCCTTCGACGCCGGTGAGGCTGGCGCCCATGGCCTGGCGCCTTTCGGCAAGCAGCTCGCCTACTCTCTTCTGCATGCTTCATCAACTCCCATCGTCAATCTCCCTGCCTCAGCTCCCTTAGAAAGTCCTCCAGCTGCACGGGGGTCATGAGGATATTGCGCGCCTTGCTTGCGTTGTGAGGGCCGACGATCCCCATCAGCTCCATGGTGTCTATGAGCCTCGCGGCCCTTGCGTAACCCACCCTGAAGCGCCTCTGTATCTTCGAGATCGACGCTTCCCCGGACTCTACTATCAGCCTTGCCGCGTCCTCGAACAGGTCGTCCGTCACCTCGGCCTGGCTTCCGTCGCCGCCCTTGCTCTCCAGCGGCCTTGCGACATAGACGGGCTCCCCCTGGTTCTTCAGGAACTCGACCAGCGCGATGACCTCGGTATCCGAGATGTAGGCCCCCTGTATCCTTATCGGTTTGGGCAGCCCGACCGGGTGGAACAGCATGTCACCCTTGCCCAGCAGCCTCTCGGCGCCGGGCGTGTCCAGGATTACCCTTGAGTCGACCTGCGACGAAACGGCGAAGGCGATCCTCGATGGGATGTTAGCCTTGATTATCCCCGTAACTATATCCACCGAAGGCCTTTGGGTCGCCAGTATCAGGTGGATACCTGCCGCCCTTGCCATGAATGCCAGGCGAGCTATCGCATCCTCCACGTCGTTCTTCGCGACCATCATGAGGTCGGCCAGCTCGTCGAGGATTACGACTATGTACGGAAGCCTCCTTGGGTTGAAGGAGGCCTCGCCGCCTTCCTTGCCTGCTTCCACATCGTCGTCCGCGATCTGTTCGAGTATACCCTTATCAAGCATTTCGTTGTACTGAGTGATATTCCTTGCTCCGGCCATCTGGAAAATCTTGTACCGGTTCTCCATCTCCTCGCACACCCATTTGAGGTATCCGGCGGCCTTCTTGGGGTCCGTCACCACCGGAGCGATCAGGTGCGGTATCCCGTTGTAGATCGAAAGCTCGACCCTCTTTGGGTCGATCATGAGGATCCTCACGTCGTCCGGCGTGGCCCTGAAGAGGAGGCTTGCAATTATCGTGTTCAGGCATACGCTCTTGCCCGAACCCGTCGAGCCGGCAACGAGCAGGTGCAGGGTCTCCGTAAGGTCAGTCACTATCGGGTTGCCCGCGATGTCCTTCCCGAGGGCTACTATGAGCCGGCCTTCCGCCTTCTGGAAGGCCTCGGTCTCGAGCACGTCCCTGAAATAGACGAAGCCTTTGTCCCTGTTGGGTATCTCCACGCCGACGGCCGCCTTGCCGGGTATAGGCGCTTCTATCCTTATGCCGGGCGCGGCGAAGGCCAGGGCTATGTCGTCTACCAGGCTGGCTATCCTGGACACTTTGACGCCCGAGCTGGGCTGCACCTCGAACCTCGTCACGGTCGGCCCCTGGCTTACGCTCACGACCTTGGCCGACACCCCGAACGAGCTGAGGGTGTTCTCCAGGGTCCTCGACATGTCGGCCACGTCGTAGGATTCCGACTTCCCTCTCTTCCTCGCGACCGGGGCGTTCAGAAGGCTCAGCGGCGGCAGCAGCGGCAGATGCCCTGGCCTGTCCCCGTGCGGCTGCTCCGGCTTCCTCCATTCGTCCAGCCTTCTAGGGCGCGGTTCCCTTACCCGCGCGCCTTCCTGGGCTGGCGCCTCGGCCTTGGCCTCTTCCGTCCCCGGTTCCACGAACTTTATTGACGGCTTTTCCAGCGTGCTGTCCAGATCGGGCGAGGGCGCCGCTTCCTCCGTTGGGCCGGTTTGCTGCCTTTCGGGCAGCTCCAGCACCTTCATGACGAGCGCTTTGTATCCGGCGGAAATGAGCCTGCCGGCCGACACGGCGGCGTACCAGAGGACTGCGAAAATGAAGGTTGCAGCCGTGCTCACCGGTATGTTCGAAAGGACGACGAGGGATATGATGCCGGTGGCAGTAAAGACGATGCCGGTGCCCGCCTTTCCCACGAGCGAGGTCATGACGCC
>JAGOKM010000110.1 GCA_017994615.1 Bacillota bacterium
GGGCAAAGTCGTCGGCCGCGTCAAGGACCTGATGATAGCCGGCAACGCCTACGACGTGCTGAAGGACGGACTGGTGGACCTCAGCTCGGAGAGAGGCTTCAGCATGACGATGTGCCTTGCGCCTCACATGCTGGTGCAAGGGGTGAGCGTAAGCTCCAAAAGGTAGGCCCGGCTGGAAGACCGTACAGGCCCCGGGCAGCGCGCCCGGGGCTTTTCATCTGGAGGTGACAAATGCAGTTCTTCCTGTGCTTTGTCATGCCGGCCTTTGTATTGATCACCGGGCTAAGGCAGTTATTCTTGCCCCCGCCGGAGCCCACCGCCTGGTCAGGATACAGGAGCACGCTGGCTATGAAGAACATAGCCACATGGAAAGCCGCCCAGAGGGTTTGGGGGGTGGCCATGCTGGAAGCGGGCATCGCGGGGAATCTTGCAGGCATCGCATGTTACAAAATACTGGAGGGAAGCACGGCGTACCTCGCCTCGATGCTGATAAGCACCCTTTTCGCTTCCCTTACCGTGCCTTTTACCGAAAGGAAGCTGTCATCGACCTTCGACAAGGAAGGCAAGAGGAAGGACAGCGGAGGGGTTTCCATATGAAGAAAGCAAGGACCAGATACGTGTGCCAGCAATGCGGAGCGGAATCTGCCAGCTGGTATGGGAAATGCCCATCTTGCTCCAGTTGGAACAGCCTGGTGGAAGAGGCCGTCCAGCAAGATGAGGCGCCCTCTTTAAAGGCAGGGCGGTCAACGTCAACAGCCAAGGCGGTGAAGCTCTCGCAGACCGGGGAAGCGGAATCCAAGAGGCTCTCTACAGGCATCGCCGAGCTTGACCGGGTGTTGGGCGGCGGGCTTGTGGCAGGCTCAGCCGTGCTAATCTCCGGAGAACCCGGGATCGGGAAATCCACGCTCCTGATGCAGGCTGCGGTGGGGTTATCGTTATCCTCCCCTGTGCTTTACGTGTCCGGCGAGGAATCGGTCGAACAGGTGGGGATGAGGGCAAGGCGACTTAAGGCCGACAGATCCAACGTGTTGGTCCTGCCCGAGACCGACATAGAGGCCGTCATCGAGGCTTCAAGGAGGATAAAGCCGGCCGTACTGATGGTGGACTCGATACAGACGGCCCAGCACGCATCGCTCTCCTCTGCGTCGGGGAGCGTGGGGCAGGTGAGGCAGTGTGCGGCCTCGATAATCGAAGAGAGCAAGTCGACCGGCATGGCATCGATAATGGTGGGCCACGTCACGAAGACCGGAGCAGTGGCCGGGCCCAAGGTCCTAGAACACATGGTGGATACTGTGTTGCAGTTCGAAGGCGGCATACACCAGTCATACAGGGTGGTCAGGACCCTTAAGAACAGGTTCGGCTCGACGGATGAGGTAGGGGTCTTCGAGATGGGCGAAAGGGGCCTTGTAGAAGTGGCGAACCCATCCGAGGCATTCCTGCGAGAAAGGGTGGCCGGCATGGCAGGGTCTGTGGTAGTTCCTTGCATGGAAGGGACCAGGCCATTCCTTGTGGAGCTGCAGGCCCTGGTGGGATCCCCCGGAGCGAGCTTCCCCAGGAGGACCTCATCGGGCGTCGACGCCGGCAGGGTTGCCATAATGCTGGCGGTACTCGGAAGGCGCATCGGCATACCGGTTGAGGCCAACGACACGTACATGAACGTGGCTGGCGGGATCTCCGTGGATGAACCCGCAGCAGACCTGGGCATCGCGCTGGCGCTTGCTTCAAGTTACAGGAACAGGCCCCTCGACTCCAGGACCGCGGTCTTCGGGGAGGTCGGCCTGTCGGGTGAGCTCAGGTCCGTGCACAAGGCGGAAGCAAGGTTAGCCGAGGCGACCAGGCTCGGGTTCACCAGGGTGGTGATGCCGAAGGCGAACTTCCAAAGGATGAAGGCGGCAAGGCAGTTCACGGGTGAGGTCGAGGCCTTCGGGGCGGGCACGCTAGCGGAAAGCATCGATTATTTGCTCAGTTAGGTATTTTCCGGAAGGAAAAGGGCCGTCCGACTGAGAATTAATACTTGGTAAGGATTCGTTTGTCCAGTGGAGGTGGGAAAGGTTGATACCCAAGGCCTTAAGGCAGGTAGTAGCGCAGCTGGCGCCGGGCACGACCCTTCATGAGGGGATAGAGTTCATACTCCGCGCGAGGACCGGCGCGTTGATCGTCATGGGCGACAGCCCTGAGGTCATGCAGCTTATAAAGGGCGGATTCAAGCTGGATGCCCCCTTCCTGCCCAACAGCCTATACGAGCTGGCGAAGATGGACGGCGCGATAATACTTTCATCGGGGCTGGACAGGATAATGTACGCCAACGTCCACCTCTTCCCAGACCCTGCCCTTCCGACGAACGAGACGGGCACAAGGCACGCTTCTGCCGAAAGGACTGCGAGGGCCACCGGTAAGCCCGTCGTTGCGATATCCAGCAGAAGGAACGTCATAACGGTGTTCCACAACAAGCAGAAATACATAATAAGGGACATTGGGTACATACTGGACATGGCAAACCAGGCGCTGCAGACGCTGGCCAAATACAGGGAGGTCCTGGACAAGTCACTGATAAGGCTGTCGGCGTATGAATTCGAGGACTATTCGACTGTAGCCGATGTAGCAGAATGCGTGAGGCGCTGGGAACTGGCCAGGCGCGTAGGCGAAGAGGTCAACAGCTATATAATCGAGCTGGGCATAGAAGGCCGGCTCATCAGGATGCAGATGCAGGAGCTCATAAAGGGAAGGCGCGAGGAGACGGAGTACCTGCTCATGGACTACATGGAGGAGGGGGAGCACAAGTTCCCTGAAAGGCTGCTTTCAGCCATAGAGGAATGGGACCTGGACGACGTCATGGAAAACGGGATCATAGAAAGGGCGATATGGAAGCAGGACGACATCGGCCCTGATACTGAGGTCTCGCCCAGAGGTTACAGGACGCTTGCGCAATTGGCTTCCCGCATGCCGGAACAGGTGGTAGAGAACCTGGTGAAGTCGTTCGGCAACCTGCACAACATATTCAGGGCCAGCGTCGAGGAGCTGGATGAGGTGGAGGGGATAGGCAAGAGCAGGGCGGTCACCCTTTACGACGGCCTGAGGAGGATAAGAGACCAGGTAAGCAGCTAGCCTACCTCAGGCTGAACTTGCCGAGGGCTTTGACCTTCCCCTGTTCGGCGGCGATTATGTCGTCGAGCTTCATCCCCAGGGTATCGCAGAGCGCGGTCAGGTAGAAAGTGACGCGGCCCGCCTCTTCTTCGACGTGTTCACGGCATTCCGTGCACAAAGAGCCCTGAAGGTGGCTGGATAGCTGCTCTTTGATCTTCTCGAAAGGCATGTCCTCGGGGAAATGCTGCCTTTCTGATGCGCAGATCTTGAGGCATCCGCAGACGGTTACCGCCTTCACAACCGCGCGATTGAGCCTGGCGCAGGATTCGTGCAACTTGGACATGGTATCCAATATGCTCTTATGGCGGAAGAGGTTCTCGTGCACCGCATCCTGGAAGGAATCGACCGTGGTCCTGTCCATGCGAAAAGCCTCCTTTAATGGCTACTAGCTTAATTATCAGGAAACGAAGGCAGGTTGTCAAACTCATAAGAGTCTCATTTCGCCAACATGCAGCGAAGGTGTTGAAGATGATGCAGAGGTTCCTTAAAGTCCTGCTGATTATGTTCAGCTCCCTGGCGGGCTATCTGGGCTACCTGGCCCTTATGTCCGGCAACTCGCTTATGAAGAACCTCACGGGGGCCGACAGGAACAATTTAATGATGGTGATGGTGCTCTGCGGGTCGCTCATAGGCATCATACTTGCCATACTGGGCTCCGGCCTCGTCAGGGGGCTGACCAAGAGGATATACAACGCCATGAGCACGGTCAGCCTCTACGACTTCTCTATCGCTGCGATTGGAGCGATACTAGGCCTCGTCCTGGCCAACCTGATAGTGCTCCCAGTAAGCGACATCCCTGTCGTAGGGGGGTACGTAGCATTAGCCCTGAACATCATCTCGGGCATACTCGGCCTGATCATAGCGGTGTCGCTCAAAGACGACATCCAAGACAGGATGAGAGGGACCGTCCCCGGCGGGGGGCCCGGCAGGTACGGGGGATACAAGCCTTATAGCAGGACAGGGGCGAAGATCCTGGATACGAGCTCGCTCATCGACGGGAGGGTCCTGGATATAGCAAGGAGCGGCTTCCTCGACGGCACCCTAATAGTCCCCGAGTTCGTAATAAACGAGCTGCAGAAGGTCGCGGACAGCTCCGACCAGCTCAAGAGGGCAAGGGGCAGGAGAGG
>JAGOKM010000111.1 GCA_017994615.1 Bacillota bacterium
AAGCTGCCGATAGGCTACAGGAACGCCCTGTCGGGCTTTAAACAGATAGACAAGTCCATTGAAGAGGCGGCGACCAACCTAGGAGCGAACGTCGGCAAGACGATCAGCTCGATAGTCCTTCCTATGCTTAGGCCCGCGTTCATATCCTCTGCCGTTTACAACTTCATATCGGCGATGATAGCCGTGTCGGTTATCATATTCGTCGTTACCCCGCAATGGAACGTCGCATCCATAGTTGTATACAGCAGGGCCGATTCTGGATATTACTCTGAGGCGGGCGCCATGTCGATAGCGATAATGGCGATCATCCTGGGCACCTTATGGCTGGTGAACTTTCTGTCCAGGGGAAGGATCAAGGTATTTGACTGATGCAAGGGGTGGCACATGTGAATAAGTATCTGATAGAGCTTAAGGGAATCCATAAGGTTTTCGGCACCAATGCGGTCCTTAACGACATAAACGTCGGGTTCGAGGAAGGGTGCTTCGTTACGTTCCTCGGGCCTTCGGGGTGTGGCAAGACTACGCTCTTAAGGACAATAGCGGGATTCTACAGGCCGGACGGGGGAGAAGTCTGGATTGACGGGAAGAGGGTGGATATGCTTCCGGCCCATAAGCGTAACACCCCCATGGTGTTCCAGGAGTACGCCTTGTTCCCCCATCTTAACGTATTCGACAACGTAGCCTACGGCTTAAGGCTCCAGAAGCTGCCCCGCAAGGAAATTGAAAGCAGGGTGCGCGAAGCGCTGGATCTCACGAACATGGCCCAGTTCAAGGACAGGAGCCCGAACCAGCTGTCCGGCGGCCAGCAGCAGAGGGTCGCTATAGCCAGGGCTATAGTGATGCAGTCGAAGATACTTCTGCTTGATGAGCCGCTGTCCAACCTGGACGCCAAATTACGAGAAAGCGTAAGGGTAGAGCTAAGGATGCTGCAAAGGCAGCTCAACAGGACCTTCATATACGTGACGCACGACCAGAGCGAAGCGCTGGCCATGTCGGACGTGATAGTCGTCTTCAACAAAGGAAGGATCGAGCAGGTAGGATCGCCCATGGAGGTCTACTTCAAGCCGGTTACGAAGTTCGTAGCGGATTTCATCGGCGTATCCAACTTCATAGAGGGCAAGGCCAGGGTGAAGGACGGCTCCGTGATGCTCGAACATGCCGGCCGCAGCTTCTCAGGGCTCACTACGAGTGACTTCAAGGATGGGGACCATGCGATATTCTCGATAAGGCCGGAATCCATAACGCTTGGAAAATCGGAATGCACGTTCGATTCTCAGGCCTGCCTTCCCGTCAGGATCCTGCAGGGCATGTTCATAGGAGAGAAGGTAAGGTACGTCGTGAAGGACCAAGTCGGCATGGATTGGGTAATAGACCAGCATGACACCCAGGAGGTGCTGACAGGGGACGCATACATATCGATACCTCCGGACAAGGCCCACGTCATAAAGGAATAGACCAAACGGCGCGGAGCAGATTGCCCGCGCCGATCTTTTAACGTTCTATATGGCCCGGAGGAAGGAAAGATGAAGAAACTGATACTGGTGAGCGGGACGATGGGGGTGGGGAAGACCACCACATGCAGGCTGCTCTACAAAATGGCCCCTAGGACGGCATGGCTGGACGGGGACTGGTGCTGGCTGATGAACCCCTGGAACTTCTGCGATGAGAACAAGGAGATGGTTATGTCCAACATTACCGGCGTTCTCGGTTCGTTCCTGTCGAACTCCACCCTTGACAATGTAGTTTTCAGCTGGGTGATGCACAAGAAGGAGATCATTGACGACCTCCTTGGGAGGATTTCGAAGCACGAGTTCGAGCTCCACCTGTTCGCTCTCGTATGCTCTCCGGTAGAACTATCGTCCAGGATGGAGGAGGACGAAAGGGATGCGCAGAACATCAAGGCAAGCATAGACAGGCTGCCACTCTATCAAGGCATGGGATGGGAGGTCCTCGACACTACGTGCATGAAGGCAAAAGAAGTAGCCATTGAGATAGCCAAGAGGTCGGGGCTCGTGAAATAGCAGCACAACTGCAGGCGAAACCCATACCTTCTGTGCAATGGGTCGACTTCCAAGAAGATCGTGCGCGAACTAAGGCACAATTTCAGGACGCCATCTTGTCGTCCCTGCTATAATAGCTGATGACACTATCGTCACAGTCAAGATGATCAAGATTGGAGGAGCGAAGATTGAAGGTAGGTTTTGTTGGATTAGGACTCATGGGAGGCCCCATGGCCTTGAACATCCACAAGGCGGGCTTTGAGCTCATGGTCTACAACCGGAGCGTGGAAAGGCTCGTACCTTTCACTGAGCTCGGTATAAAAGCAGCGTCGTGTCCGGCCGATCTCGCCAGCGAATGCAGCATCATAGTAACCTGCGTGAGCGATTCTCCTGACGTGGAGCAGGTCTACATGGGTAAGGGCGGTGTGCTGGAGGGGGCCGTACAGGGCCTGATAACCGTAGACTGCAGCACGATACTGCCTCAAGTCGAACGCAAGATATACGACAAGGCGGCGGAACTCGGGGTGTCCCATCTTGACGCTCCGGTATCCGGCGGGGTCAAAGGCGCCAAGGCAGCCACGCTGGCGATAATGGTAGGAGGCGACGAGATCGCCTTCCTCAAGGCACAACCGGTTCTCGACGCGATGGGCAAGAACGTGACCTACATGGGCGAAAGCGGCTCTGGCCAGGTTATCAAGCTGGCGAACCAAACGGTCTTGGCTGGGAACATGCTCGGACTTTGCGAAGGCTTGGTCATAGCCATGAAACACGGGCTCGACATGGACAAGGCCGTAGCGGTCCTGTCAAACGGTACGGCATCGAACTGGACGCTGGTGAACCAGGGTAAACAGATGATAGATTGCGACTGGAGCGCGGGTTTCTATGCGAAACTGTTCAAGAAGGACCTTTCGATAGTACAGGCCCTAGCGCGTGAGACAAACAGCAGCCTGCCGTGCTCGGCCCTTGCGCTGTCGCTCTATAATGCCCTCAGTAACATCGAAGGCGGGGACGATATGGGCCACCAGGCGCTGTTGAAAGTGTTCCGCGGGCTGTCTGGCCTGGAATAGGGAAGCACAAAGACCGCGGCTCCGGAAGAGGGCCGTCGGATGGATACAGGGTGGCGGCATCCTTTGACGAATGGAGAGGAGCATCATGAGGAGATTCCCTATCATCGTAGCAATCATGGCATTCATACTCGGAACGGCGCTGATCGTGGCAGGAGGATTGGGCGGAGAGTTCCGCGCCATCTACCTCAACGCCACCATTCTATGCCTTTCGTGCATAGGGGTGCAGTAGATGGTAAGAACCGAGAAGTTGAGGAACTACGTACAGATCGGAGCTGCTCTCCTGCAGAACTCATATTTCTTCAAGGGACTCAAGTTCTGTCCGACACCGTCCCTAAACTGCTATGCGTGCCCGCTAGCGGTGACCGCCTGCCCCATGGGCAGCCTGCAGAACCTGATATTGAAGGGCTACCTGCCGCTCGCCATGACTGGGTTCTTCGTATCGCTGGGCGCTGCCGTGGGAAGGGCATCTTGCGGCTGGGCGTGTCCTTTCGGATACATACAGGAGCTTTTAGGAAGGCTTGGGAAGAAGAAGCTCAGAATCTCCAACGAATACGGATGGTTACGATACGTAGTACTTGCCGTAACGGCCCTGGCGCTTCCTTTTGTACTGAAGAGCCCCATATTCTGTAAGTTGTGCCCTGCAGGCACGCTCGAGGCGGGAATCCCGCTGGCGGCGCTCGATGAGGAGATAAGGGAGATAATAGGGCCGCTGTTCTGGCTGAAAGTGTCCCTCCTCATGGCTGTGATCTGGGCATCGGTTAAGATCAAAAGGCCGTTCTGCAGGTTCATCTGTCCGCTCGGGGCCGTATACTCTCCCTTCAACAGGATCAGCGCGCTGAGGATGACGGTGCACGAGAAGTGCGTCAAGTGCGATGCCTGCAGGGAAGTCTGCCCGGTGGACATGTCGATATACGAAGGGCCCAACTCAGGAGTATGCATCAGGTGCATGAAATGTACCGGATGCTCTGCTGTGGGAGTGAGCTTCCTTGGGAAAGACATCATCAAGGCCGGCCGTGACGGGAAGATCGGACGAGCGGCCTATGAAGAGCAGAGGTAAATAGATTGGATGAGTTCAAGGGCATCAGGCGAATTGGAATAGATGAATCAGGCAAAGGCGACTATTTCGGGCCCCTGGTGATAGCTGCAGTCC
>JAGOKM010000112.1 GCA_017994615.1 Bacillota bacterium
TGTCAAGGGAGTCCACCTTGAGCTCCCCTGTTATCGACGAGCTGTCCTTTATATCGTTTACGTCGATTCCCAGCTTGTCGGCCAATATGCCCTTTATTTCCTCTATAACCATTCCATTCCCCTCACTTTCCGATCGCAAACGTAATATCAGCCTCAGCGGCCGTCTGTCCTTCGAACGTCGCCCTGCCTGCCGCCTTGGCGAAAGACCCTGAAATCCTCGTAATAGTCGTCTCCAGCGTCAATGTACCTTCCGGGACCACCTTCCTTCTGAACCTCGCCTTTTCGATTGCAGCCAGGAAGCCTAGCCTGCCTGAGAACTCGGCCATGCTCAGCAACGCATAGCCCCCTGCCTGCGCCATTGCCTCTATGATCAACACGCCGGGCATCACAGGGCTGCCCGGGAAGTGACCTCTGAAGAAATCCTCCTCGCCCGTGATGTCCAGCTCGCATACCGCCCTCGCCCCGGGTTCGCATTCCAGCACCCTGCTTATAAGAAGGAACGGCTCCCTGTGGGGCAGCACCGACATCACGTCGGGGAAAGCCTTCTTCGTGTCCTGCATTTCCTACCTCTCCCCCGCTGCAAAGGCCTTGTCGGCCTTCCTGATGAGCAGGCACGCGTTGTGCCCGCCGAAGCCCAGCGAATTGCTTATCGCGGCGTCCACCCTGCAAGCCCTGCCCTTGTTGGGCACATAGTCCAGGTCGCACTCAGGGTCGGGCTCGAGGTAGTTTATCGTGGGCGGCATGTAGTCCCTCTGGACTGCAAGGGCCGTTATAGCCGCCTCGATTGCACCCGCCGCGCCGAGCAGGTGCCCTGTCATGGACTTGGTCGAGCTTACCGCCAGCTTCCCGGCATGGTCGCCGAAGGCCCTCTTTATGGCCGCCGTCTCATATTTGTCGTTCAAAGGGGTGCTGGTGCCGTGGGCGTTTACGTAATCTATGTCCGACGCGAAAAGCCCGGCATCGGCAACTGCTTGAAGCATAGCCTCCGCCGCACCCCTGCCTTCAGGGTCAGGGCTGGTTATGTGGTACGCATCGTCCGTTGCGCCATAGCCGGCCAGCTCCGCGTAGATCCTGGCTCCCCTTGCGACCGCCCTGTCCATGCGCTCGAGGACCAACAGCGCCGCCCCCTCTCCCATCACAAAGCCGCTCCTCCTCCTGTCGAAAGGGGTGCTGGCGGCGTCCGGGTCTGCGGCGGAAGAAAGCGCCGTCATGTTCCAGAAGCCTGCCATCGAAGTCCTGGAAAGGGGAGCCTCAGTCCCGCCCGCCAGGGCCATGTCGAGGTAGCCGTGCCTGATTGCCCTCATGGCCTCTCCAAGCGAGTTCGCCCCGGACGCGCACGCGGTCACTATGCTCATGCTCGCCCCTCTGAAACCAAGCCTTGCCGATATGTTGCCGGCTGCCATGTTGCCTATCAGCATCGGTATGAACAGGGCGGAGACCCTGCCAGGCCCCTTCTCCATCATCTTCCTGTGCTCTTCTTCCAGCGTCGTTATTCCGCCGATTCCGCTTCCGACATATACGCCGCACTTCGTAGGGTCATAAGTGCCGTCCGGGATCCCGGCGTCGCGCATCGCTGTAACTGATGCCGCCACGGCGAACTGGGTGAAGCGGTCCATCCTCCTTGCGTCGCGGCGCTCGAAGTAATCGCCGGGTTCGAAATTCTTCACCTGGGCTGCGATATCTGTACCCACGCCCTCTACATCGACGCCCTCTATCCTGGATATGCCGTTTCTGCCTTCCTGCATCGACTTGAAGATCGTTTCTGCGTCGTTTCCTATGGGTGTAATCGCCCCTATGCCTGTTATCGCAACGCGGTTCATGTAAACCTCCTAGAAGACCAGTCCGCCGTCTATCGAAATCACCTGGCCAGTAATGTATGAAGAATCGTCAGAACAGAGGAAAGCGACCAGCTTAGCCACTTCAGAAGGTGTCCCAAACCTGCCCAATGTTATGGCTTCCCTCGCCTTGCCCGCCAGAGCTTCGGGGATCTTCCCCGTCATTTCCGTCTCGATGAAGCCCGGAGCTACCGCGTTCACCCTGATGCCCCTTGAGCCCAGCTCTTTAGCTGCCGTAAGCGTCAACCCCAGCATGCCGGCCTTGGAGGAAGCGTAGTTGGCCTGCCCTGCGTTGCCCTTCAATCCGGCCACCGAGGAGATGTTCACGATGCATCCGGACCTTGCCCTCATCATTTGGGGCGCTACCGCCTTAGTCATGTAGAATGCCGAGCCCAGGTTGTTCTTCACGACCTCATCGAATGAGTCCGGGCTCATCCTCATGAGCAGGCCGTCCTTCGTCATGCCGGCGTTGTTCACGAGCACATCTACAGAGCCGAAGGCCTCGATCACGGACTTGACCAGCTCCTCGCATTGCCCGGGGTCGGATACGTCGGCCCTGAATATCCTGATATCAGGCAATGATTCCTTGCCATTCCCGCAGGATCCAAGAACCTCTGCCCTCGCCTGTTCGGCGGCAGCCAGGTCGGACCTGTAATTCATGGCCACGTTCATGCCGGATAGGGCGAGCTGCTTTGCGATGGCCAGCCCGATGCCCTTAGACGCCCCTGTCACTATAGCTGTCTTCAAGAACCTGACCTCCCGGAAAATCACTTTCAAGCTTTCGCCGCTTCCCTTATCAGCTGAGCGATATCCATCCGCTTACATACTTGGACCGCTGTTCGAGGGTCCTTGCGGCCGCTTCCACCATCTCTGCTATTATCTGCCTGCAAGTAGCCTCTTTCTTAACGAGCCCGGCAACCTGGCCCGCCATGAATGTCCCGCCTTGCAGGTCGCCCTCCTTGACCGCGCGCCTCAAAGATCCCGCCGCCAGCTCCTCCAGCTGGTCTGCCGTCGCGCCCTCCTTCTCCATTTCGGAGAACTGCCTCGTAAACGGAGTCTTAAGGGACCTCACCGGCCTTCCGACGCTCCTGCCCGTGACTACTGTGTCCGTATCGCCCGAAGCCAGCACCTTCGCCTTGTAGTCCGCATGTATCGAGCATTCAGAGGCCACCAGGAAGGCGGTGCCGCACTGCACCCCTTCGGCGCCTAGGCACAAAGCTGCCGCCATTCCCCTGCCGTCGGCTATGCCTCCCGCCGCGATGACCGGGATGGAGAGCGCGTCCACGACCTGGGGCACGAGGGACATCGTGGTGCTCTCGCCTATGTGCCCGCCGGATTCCGTGCCCTCGGCAATCACCGCATCGGCCCCCATGCGCTCCATGCGCCTCGCTATGGCCACTGATGGGATAACGGGTATCACTACAGCACCCGCAGCCTTCCAGCCTTCCATGAACTTCCCCGGGCTTCCGGCTCCCGTCGTTACCACTGGCACCTTCTCTTCTGCGACCAGCTTCGCGATGTCGTCTGCGAATGGGCTCATGAGCATTATGTTGAGGCCGAACGGCTTGTCGGTGAGCTCCTTCGCCTTCCTTATCTCCGCCCTTATGGCATCAGCAGGAGCCGCGCCTCCTGCAATTATCCCAAGACCTCCGGCTTCGGAGACGGCGGCTGCAAGCCCCGCGTCGGCTACCCATGCCATACCGCCCTGAAGCACTGGATGTTCGATATTGAGTAATTTCGTCACCCTTGTGACCAAGTTATCCCTCCTACCACTTGATGAGCGCGGACCCGTATGTGAGCCCAGCCCCGAAGCCTACCGTAAGCACCATATCCCCTTTTTTGATCCTGCCTTCCCTGTTCAGCTCGTCAAGGCCGATGGGGATGCTGGCGCTCGAAGTATTCCCGTATCTGTCCAGCGTGATGAGCACCTTGGCGGGGTCCAGCCCGTACTTGTCTATCACGGATTCGATGATCCTGGCGTTCGCCTGATGTGGGATTATATGGTCGACTTCGGCGATGTCCCTGCCGCATGATGCCAGCACCTTATCTATCGCGTCGGGCATTGCCTTGACCGCGAATTTATAGACTTCCTTGCCGTCCATGGCGATGAAGCGGTCCTGCCTTGAATCGAGTATGTCGGGGCCGGCTTTTAGGCAATATGGGTTCTCCACTGGTAGCGCCTTGGATGTTAGCATTGAGGCTCCCCTTCCGTCTGCGGCGATGCAGGTGCCCAGGATGCCTTCTTCAGCAGCTGCCGTTATCACAACGGCGCCTGCTCCGTCTCCGAAGAGGACGCAGGTATTTCTGTCCGTGAAGTCCGTGATCTTCGTCAGCGTCTCAGAACAGACAAGAAGGATGTTCGAGACCTTG
>JAGOKM010000014.1:0-1906 GCA_017994615.1 Bacillota bacterium
TCAGGGTCACGTTCCCGGTGTTCCTCACTATGAAGCTGAATGTCACGTTCGCGCCGGATGCCACCGAAGGCCCAGGCGCGCTGTCCGCGTCCGCCCCGTTCACCAGCTTCTCCAGGTCGATACCAGGGGCCGTGCCGAAATAGTGGGATAAGTCTACGTCGGTTACCTTGGTGGCGTTATGCCATGCTTCGGCAGAGCCGGCATTCGAATACTGCCCTTGGATTGCCTTGCCCGTGGCCCTGTAAGTCCACGTTTCGCCCACTTCTAGCAAGTCATCCCCGTCACCTTTGCTTAGAATTGTTGGAGAAATCAAGGGGTCATCATCCAGGACGGCCACATCGGTCAAATCCACATTGCCCGTGTTGGTGACAGAATAAGTCCAAGTGACATCGCTGCCGACGGGCAGGCCCAGTCCGGGAGGGGTGTCAGAATCCTGTCCGTTGGTGGCTTTCTCGATGTCTATCGAAGGGTGGGCGCCCCCTAGATAGAAGGCTGAATCGCTGTCGGTGACGACCTTGCTCTTATACTTACCTGTGACAGTCCCCACATTTCTATATTGACCTTCGGTAGCGGTTCCGGTTGCCTGGTAGGTCCACTTCTCCCCTACCTGCATGATATTGTCACGGTTGTCGTCGCCGCTTAAATATTGCGGTACGAGCCCTTTGTCGTCGGTTACCTGGATGTTCTCCAACGTCGAGCTGCCGGTGTTTGTTACCATGTAGGTCCAGGTGACCAAGTCTCCGACTGAGATCTCAGGACCCGGGGCCGAGTCCGCATCATCGCCATTCGTCCACTTCTCTATATCTATCGAAGGCTGCTTGCCGCAGCCTGTGTTGATCATTGCCAGCAACAGGATCGAAATGGCCAGGAACTTCTTGATGAAGCGCATGTCGGCACCTCCGCTTGTCCGCTGAATCAATATTCAATAGTGGAACTTGCTCTCCTGCTTTATTCCCTTATTGCAATTCTCAGGCCAATACATTTCACAGTCTTGAATGTCGAAGCTTGCTTCCTCTGTAAGCAAGGGGGAAGGGGCAGAGCCCCCTCCCCCTTCGGGTCATTGAACGCGTCTTAGGACATTTGCTTGGCCGGTTCCCTTATTTGCTGATGTCCCCTTCGAGGTTGTTCCAGATATCCAGCTGTCCGGCCAATACCAACATCGATGCATAGGTTCCGTCGTTCAACTCATGCGTGACTGCAGAGATGATCCACTCCGCTGACTTGGGGTAGTTGATATTCGGGTGGCATGCATTAAGCACTGCGGCCACCGCCTGCCTCAGCAGGATGCTGGGCGCGTTGGATTCAGTCTGCTTGATCTTCCTCTCAAGCGTCTCCATCAAAGTCTGAGAATCGAGTCTATACCACTTTGTTACGTCAGGGAACATCAACCTTATGTTGTCGTCCGGATCCCAACATACCCAGTCTTCCTCGTGGTTCTTCCAGTAGCCAGGAGACAGGCCTTCGTCGCCGGGTTGACCGTAATAATTACCAGCGTCGGAATCCGTCGCTCCCTCGTTTGTGGTAACTGTTGCTATGTTTGTATGCTGGTATTCTTCCGCGTACTTGTTAAGTGTGAATGTCTGAAATGCTCCTGGTGCGAGAGATGCTATGGTAGCGATTGAACCATAGGTATCGTCAGTGATTGTGACATTGTTGAGTGTGGTGTTACCCGTATTGGTCACTATGAACTTGAATGTTACGGCATCTCCCACAACTACCATAACTCCAGGTGCCGTGTCTGCGTCTTGCTCATTGACCAGTTTTTCTATGTCTATTGATGGGTTCTTAGGAAGCATGACGTCCTCTTCGTCGTCATCCGGACCGGACTCGTCCGAGTCCGCCGTAGCCATGTTGTAGAAGTGTCCGGCGTCTATGTCCGCCTGGGTTATGTAGTATACGCCGGTGA
>JAGOKM010000014.1:2006-20163 GCA_017994615.1 Bacillota bacterium
TGTGCAGCGTCACGTTGCCTTCATTCTTCACAGCGAACGTGTAGTTGATCGCTTCTCCGACGTCCGCATAGCCGTCTGCGTCCCCGTCCACCCATGCGCCCGTCTTCACTATCGACAGCTTCGGGTTCTTAGGAAGCATGACGTCCTCTTCGTCGTCATCCGGACCGGACTCGTCCGAGTCCGCCGTAGCCATGTTGTAGAAGTGTCCGGCGTCTATGTCCGCCTGGGTTATGTAGTATACGCCGGTGAAGGTCGTGCTGTCCGTCTCCCCCACGTCCAGGGTCGTCGGACCGCCCGCCACGGCCACCTTGGGATCCGTGACCGTCACGTTGTGCAGCGTCACGTTGCCTTCATTCTTCACAGCGAACGTGTAGTTGATCGCTTCTCCGACGTCCGCATAGCCGTCTGCGTCCCCGTCCACCCATGCGCCCGTCTTCACTATCGACAGCTTCGGGTTAGCGCCAAAATAGTATGCAGGATCGGTGTCAGTCACATCAGGTCCTACTATCGGATGGCCAGTTACCGTTGCCACATTGACATGGTCGCCAGCCGTCGCCGTTCTGTTAATTGTGAAGGTATATTCGTCCCATCCACCTGGTTGTCCATCGTTAGGTTCCAAAATTATTGGACCACCAATATAATGAAATACATCGTCTGTGACCATAACATTTGTTAGCTGACAGTCACCTGTATTTTTAACTATGAATTTGAACTCAAGGTTTGAACCTTCTAGAACCGATATTCCTGGTGAAGTGTCTGCATCGTTGTCATTAACCAGTTTCTCTATGTCTATTGAGGGGCGAATCACAATGTTATTCTTACTTGCTTGTGCGTAAATTGTGTCAAAATCGCTATCACTACCGGTTGCCCAGAGTTTATTTAAAACCCTCCAGGCACCGCCGAAAAATATTAGATCTTGCTCTCTTACTGTGTAGTTTATTTGATAAGTATTACTTTCTCCTGGACCTTGTACTAGATTTGTAACAATTGTGTGCTCGCTACCGTCTGGCAAAATATCCCATACTCTATCAAGTGTGTTCGTAAATGTACCAGGATTAGCTACTAACAGATTATAGGTAATCGTGTCACCAACACGATATATGGCAGATGCTGGTACTGTCGTTTTTTCCAAAGTAATCGAGGAAGCCAAAGAAGTACCTGCGACAAGCGCCACAAGTGCTAGTGACATCAGTATGATTAGTATAGTTCGCGTCTTGCTCATTTATTACTCTCCTTTCCAGTTCCTAGGCTCTATCTAAACAACCTTGATGATCGAATGTAATGAATGATTCCTTGACCACCTCTTTTCCACTAAATCTTGCCCAAAATATGAGGATTCAAGCTACTACCACCGTCCTTTCCTTATTCCTTCCTTTAGTGCTAAGAGACGCCAACTTCCGCTACACTTCCATGTAATGGGGTAGACCAACCTTTCTATTTTTTTCTGGTTTGTTTTCTCTAAGGCTCGCCAGGTCGCTTCTAGTCTTAATGCTTACCCTCGATGTTCAATCGGTTCCGCATTGTCTACTATTCGCGCTGGGAAATAAATAAAACCGGCCCAAATCAAGGCCGGTTTCACCACTCGCTCTGAGTTGCCCAGGTGACCACATAGGGGCAAAACATCATCGCTTCCTATTAACATTAGACCATAATCGGATAATTTTGTTCCTGAAATTTTTATGTATTGCTTTATTTGTAATTCTACTATTTTACCTGTTAATTGTGTCTTAGGTGCATTTATCTCTTGTCTACAAAACATATTCAAGCATGAATAATGCTCATTGATTTAGTTTCGAAATTCATATGGTGTATCAACATTCATCAGCTCATATTGTCAGCCAATCGGTACTTGTCCCAAAGTGAAACCATTCGTCCTTGAAATCTCCGCAGTTTCCATAGAAGGCTAAATTCTCCAAGCTACAGGTTTTCAAGAGTCACCATTTGCGTAACTCGTGAAGAATTGCGCTTATACGACTCCGCATCTTTGGAACTTATTAGATTAACTTCAAAAATACCCGGATGTTCGGATGTAGAAGCAGCAATGAAGGGCAATCCAGCGGAATGCCCTTCAAAGATCTTTATCCTGTTCAAAACTGCAACGTAAGTAATCTGATCGGCAATATCGCGATTATGTCCATCATGGCTATCCTCTGCGTCGAAGTGCCCCCTTGGAGGGCTATAAGGACATGGTCCCCTTCAACTTGCATGAGGCTCCCGTTTACTGTCTTTCCGCCTTCAAGCACTATCACAACCGAGTTGCCCTTGACATTTGCCATCTGCTTGGCCTCTTCGACTATCCCCGGTTTCGAAGCAAGGATTTCCGCTTCCGATAAGACCCTGGAGTAAATGCGCACTTCGCGTACGGCGCCGATCAGATGGTCCTTTTCATTGTCATCAAGGTAAGCCCCCAGTACCAGCGATGCGCTTTCGGCATATGCTATCGGCCCGTATACCCTCTCCGACTGATCCGCCAGTCTGCCGTTCACGTACAATTTCGCTGTCTTTCCGTCGTATGTGTAAGCGATGTGGTACCATTCGCCCACGTTTATCGAAGCCCTAATATAATCGAGGTATGGGGTGCTCCCCTGATTCCCGGCAGTCGCCACCCCGGCTTCCACCTTATAGTTGCTGAAGCCCAGTTGAAATCCCCTCTCGAAGCTGCCGTTATCCTGGAAGTAATTGACGACGCCCTGCTGTGAGAAGTTCGAGTCCGTCTTCGCCCAGAATTCAACGGTAATCTGGTCTTTCGGCAGCGCTATCCCCTCGTTACCCCCTTTGTAGATAAGTATGTGGTTCTGTCCGAAGTTGTACCACGACTTGCCGTAGGGACCTTCCGTGAAGGACAGCGGCCCTTCCAGCTTGCCGCCCCTGCCGTATGCCGCATTCAGCGTATCGCCGGACAGGTATTCGGGGCTCAGTATCCATTGGGCCCAGAGGCCCGCGGGTGCCGCAAATGACGCGAGGGACATCGTTAACAGCAAAAGAAGGGACAATGCCGCAGCTTTCCTTATCACAGCCGGTTACCTCCATCCAAATAGGACTAATGGTGCTCCTGATGACATGATAATATACTTTAGCTGTAATTCCATAACCTGCAGGCGAAACTTGGAGTCCGACCTTCGGAAGCGGCTGTTGTCATGGTTCGCCACGTTCCATTTCCTACCGGGAAGGCTTGTTTCGATGCAGGACTTCCATCTCTATATCAATTGCAGAGATCCATGCGTTACATGTAATAGCCAGCTGCGTCAATAATAAAGGGGCGGCTCATGCTGCCCCTTCTTGTCGCCGGACTATCGACTCGTCTTCGATACCCGATCACTTTATCGGCAATATTGCGATTACGTCCTTGAAAGCTATCCTTTGGCTCGAAGCGCCCCCGGATGGCATGACTACTATGTAATCGCCCTCCACCTGCAAAAGGCTGCCGTTGATCGTCCTTCCGTCGGAAAGGACGACGACGACGGAATTGCCCTTCACGGCCGCAACCTGCCTGGCATCGTCGAGCATGCCAGGCTTCGACGCTTTAATCTCGCCTTCGGTCAGCGCGCGTGAGTAGATGCGAACCTCGCGTATCGAGCCTATAAGGTTCATTTTCTCGTTGTCGTCGACATAAGCGCCCAGGACCAGCGAGGCGCTGTCCGCATACGCAATCGGCCCGTTTACCCTCTCGGCCGATGCCTTCAATTCCCCGTTAACGTAAAGCTTGGTCGTCTTCCCGTCGTAAGTGAAGGCGATATGGTACCACTCGTTGACGTTTACGGCGACTCTTATGTAATCGAGGTAAGGCATGTTCCCCGGCTTCGCCTCCGTGGCTATCCCGGCTTCCAGGTAGTAATTGCTGAACCCCAGGTGGAAACCTCTCTCGAAGCTTCCGTTATCCTGGGCGAAATTCACTATCCCTTGCCCCGAGAAGTTCGAATCGGTCTTCGCCCATGCTTCTATGGTTATCTGTTCCTTAGGCAGCATGATGCCTTCGTAATTGCCTGTATAGACGGTGATTGCGCCCTGTCCGAAGTTGTACCATGCCTTGCCGAACGGACCCTCGGTGAAGGACAGGCCTCCTTCCAGCTTTCCATCCCTTCCATATACCGCTTTTAGGGTGTCTGCCGCAAGGTATTCCGGGCTCAGTATCCATTGGGCCCAGAGGCCCGCAGGCGCCGCATATGATGTCATCGACATCACCAACAGCAAGAAAATGGACAATATCGCCGCTTTCCTGACCACAGTAGTCCACCTCCATCCTAATTCCCTGATGTTGCCACTTATTACATGATAATATACTTTAGCTGTTATTTCAGTTGGAAGTCAATTTCGGTTGGAGCCCTCTGCCGGCGATTCCCCAGTCGACAATCCATGCGGCAACCAACCGTCTACCAGGCTCTGAAGAATGTCAATTACAGGGCGCTGCACATTGTGCCTGAGTCCCGTCACGGGCCGCAAGCTGCACAATCCACTTCCATGCTCCGGCATCAGATGCCCTTATCGTGCCATAACGCCTGCCAGAATGCTCCCCAGGCAACAGGTCTGAAATGCTGTCGTATTAGACCGCTTCTTCATCAGGAAGGCAGCCAGCCTTCTATCTATGCGATACCTGCCCGACATAAAAGCAGGAGCACCCGGGGATTTGCCCTCGGGGCTCCTGACCATCCTTATTCCCCTTTGCCGGCAGCTTTGCTTTTCCTAGATATCGGCGCCTAGGCTCCTTAGGAAGACAAGCACAGCCTCGGCGTAGCCCTCCTCTTCCTTGGCTATCCCGTCGAAGTCAGTGCCAGGGCCCATGTGCCTTGCGACAGCGGAGACATAGTTGATGCCGGCCTTGCCCTTCGCCGACTTGTGCCCCAGGTCCTTTAACAGCATCGCAGCGATTGAAGGAGCAGCCGGGAAAGCCTCCCCTTCCTCGTCCTCGTCATTGCCCTTGAAGTCGTCGAAGGCTTCGTCGAAGGCCTCCTCCAGCGAGTAGCCCGACTTGATGTACTCAATCACTGCAGTGCAGAAGTCCTCAGGGACGAGGCAGCCGCAATCGAATTGCTCGGCAGTTTTCTTCAAGGTCTTGTAAGCTTCCTCAAGCTCCTCGAAGTCCGCGTCAGGTATCAGCTGAAGTGTGTCATACAGGCACGTTAGCGCGGATATGATCGCCTGCTCGTCGAGTACCCCTCCGATTTCAGTAAGCACTGCCGTTATCTTTGCCTTGACGTAGTCCTTCTGCGCCTGCGTCAAGTTCGGCATGGCATCGATGGTTGCGAATATTGCCGTTACCAGCTCCTCTACCGTTGCATCTTCGTCGACTCCCCTGGCTAGCGCGGGCAGGATCCCCATCATTCCGATTGCCGCTATAAGGGCCAGCATCAGCATGCCTTTGAACAACATAGAACTTCTCTTCATCTTGCGGTCCACTCCTTTTCGATATGAATCGGGTGGTCATCTTAATGTGCTTCGGTCCATATGGGATGAGCCGGTTTCACTGCTGCTCCGCCTGCCCAAAGTGACCACGTGAAGGACAGGTTTCATCGCTCTCATCGAATAGCAAGTTCGAACATATCCGTTATTATACATACATATGCAGTTATGATAGACGGATGATGGCTCGTTTTGTTCCATGGCGCATTACCCGATGGGTTAATATAGTCTTGCCGGGCATGAGGAGGCAAGATGAAGAGCCAGAACAAACAGGTCCTCGACTGGGCCGTCGAAACGGTTCGCACGAAGTATCCCGACGACATCGCCATACTGGCTGTCTACGGGTCCTACGTCAACGGGACTTCACATCCGCTATCAGATGTGGACTTTTTCTTCATACCCAAGAACAAGAGAGGTTACGAGGCCGCGCGCACCTTCATAATAGGAGGGATCGGCTACGACCTGTTCCCCATGAGCTGGGAGCGGGTGGAGGGTCTGTCCTGCCTCAAAGAAGCCATAGTCCCGCTGCTCGGCGATTCCTTAGTCGCATACCACTCATCAGAGGAGGACCTCCGGCGCTTCATGTCCTTGAGGGCCAGGCTATGCGAGAACCTTGCGAATCGTGGCTTCATGCTTGCAAAGGCGCTTGAAGCCCTGGGCAAGGCAGAGGAGGGCTACAGGAGGATGTTGACGGCCGAAGGCGTTCGCAAAACCAGGTCCTTCTGCGGCAGGGTCTTGCTTGCCCTGAGCGACGCCATGGCATATTCCAACGGCACCTATTTTCACAAGGGGCTGAAGGGGCAATACGACGACTTAAGGTCGATGGCATCCCTTCCGGAAGGTTTCCTGGTTCAGTACGACGCCTGCATAGAAGCCGGAGATGTTTCCGAACTGAGATCTGCGGCTCGAAGCATGCTGGCCCTCTGCCGCAGCCACCTGAAGCCCGGACATACTGCTTCAGAGCTTGAATCGCAGCCTGTGATGCCGGCGACAGCCGAGCCACATTCAGGGGCTGTGGAAAAAGCACCGGTCGTCTCCGGTACAGCCGTAGATTACAAGGAGCTGGTCAGCTTGTACGAGGAGGCCCTGTCCACATTCAACAAGGTATACCATTACTGCAGCCCGAATGTTAATGACCACAGGATGGCCTTCATATCCGCCATAAACCTCCAGCAGGTGCTCGACGAAGAGGTGCAGGCCCTCGGCCTGGACGTGCTGACATCATTCGACCACAGGGATCTTCAAGGGCTGGCAGCCTGCGCAAAATCCGCAGAGGCAAGGTTGGTCTCATTTATATCCGAAGGCGCCGACATTAGGAGATTCGCAGACTTCGACGAATTCTCCTCAAATACATAGCCATAAAAGATGATGCCGCCAACGAATGCAAGCCGCAGGGGAATGCGAAGCGACCCCTGCGGCTTTCCGTTGTCATTCTCCTGTCTGGAGGCCAACGAATCAATTGAGCTTCATCACCAGGCCAGGAGGCTCCGGCTGCGGGTCGAAGTCCTGCCATCTAACGAACGTCCTGCCGAAGGGCGCGAATACCACTTCATAGGGAATGCCTGCGATTTCGGACTTATGCGGGAAAAGGTTCATGAAAACCATGTCTTCGTTCTGTAAAACACCCGGACGGTCAAATAACCTTTCCCTCAACTTAGGGGGCTCTGGTTGCGGGGCGAACCCAAGGACATGAATCGATGCCACCAGCAGGATGAGTCCGCCAATAGCGAGGACCATCATAGCCTTCCTCATGTTAATCCTCCTTTCTCTGCCGTCGGTAGCGCATTCGAATTTTTTTCATATTATGAAGTATTCCTCCTGACATGCACTCGCCGAACCGTTGCCCGCAGTTGAATTCTCTGTGCCGGTTGGTGCCATGTTGTTTGACATCAAACGCGCGAAATGAGGATCTTTTAACAATTCCGACGATCACACATAGTTCACCGTGCTGTAACGAGCATGTAACCTTCGTCATTTACGCTTGAGCCAAAACCGGGGATTAGGATTGCAAATCGAAAGGAAGGTTGGATATGAGGAGCCTCGATGGGCGCAGAGCCCTTGGATTGTTAAGGAAGAACAAGCTTCTGGCAGTACTGATGATCGCATTTATGACGGCAAGCGCATTCATAGCATGTTCGGCAGCTAGATATGAAAACGAAGAAGGCTACGCAGCAGCAGCCGAAGCCCCGGAGGCGACAGCACAGACGACGTTTGGAAGTAGGGCTACTACCGCAGCAACTGGTACCACAAACCAAATGGCTTCGGCAGATTTCGCCACTGAGGAAGCCGAAGATTCGGAAGAGGGAGATGCCACTCAATACGCCCAGCCAAAGGCATCAGATACATACAAGGCCAATGATTACTCATTCGACTGGAAAAGCGGGAGGTTCATATCGGTAAAGCTGAACGGGAGCGCGATTACCGCATCTGGAACGGGGATAACGGTCAAAGGCTCCACGGCAACGATTTCGGCATCCGGCACCTACGAAATCAGCGGGAAGCTCATCGACGGCAGCATTGTTGTAAACGTTGACAAATCAACCGATAAAGGAACTGTATACCTAGTGCTGAATAACGCGGAGATAGCAAGCAAGACGAGCGCTCCGATTTACATCATGGAAGGCAAGAAGGTGGTAATGCTCTTAGCAGACGGCAGCACGAATTCGGTAGCCCAGGGAAGCGGAGTCATAGTAAACGCAGACGAAGAGCCCTCTGCGGCCATTTTCAGCAAGGCAGACCTCACTATAACCGGCAAGGGGAAGCTTACGGTCATAGGGGATTACAACGACGGCATAACAAGCAAGGATGACCTTGTGATAACAGCAGGCATAATAACCGTGAAGGCTGCATCCGACGGCATCGTCGGCAAGGACAGCGTAAGCGTAGCCGGTGGAAGCATCACGGTGGATGCAGGCAAGGACGGCATTAGGTCGACCAACGACGAAGAGCCAGATAAGGGAAATATAGTAATCCACGGCGGCACTTTTGTGATCAAAGCGGCCAACGACGGGATACAGGCATACAATGTGGTGGATATCCAGGGAGGCGACTTCGACATAACGACCGGCGGGGGCTATCCCGGAAAGAGCACAACCAGCGGCAACGAGGCATTTGGCAAGCCCGGCATGAAGCCTTTCAGCAGCCAGACTACAGCCACTGTGGCTGACGAGGAGAGCAAGAAGGCCGTCAAAGCCGGGCAGCTGGTAGTAATCAGCGGCGGCGAATTTGCGATATCGGCTTACGACGACGCGATACACAGCAATACTGAGATCATGATCAAAGGAGGGGTTATCGAACTCAAGACCGGAGACGACGCTATGCATGCAGATAGCAGGCTGACTATCCAGGGCGGGCAGATCAACGTATCGGACTCCTACGAAGGCCTAGAGGGTGCCTACATAACGATTGACGGCGGGAAGATGGTCCTTAACGCTTCTGACGACGGCATAAACGTCAACTCCAACAGCGGCGTCCTTACAATAAACGGGGGTATTGTGCACATTGTCGCCGGCGGGGACGGGGCGGACTCAAACGGCAGCATTGTGATGACCGGCGGGACTGTATATGTAGACGGGCCTACTCAGAACATGAACGGAAGCCTGGACTACAACAGGGACTTCAAGGTAACAGGCGGGGTAATGGTGGCTTCCGGCAGCTCAGGCATGGCCCAGGCTCCAGGCACAAGCTCCACTCAGGCATCAATTCTAATGTATTACAGCAATTCGCAGGCGGCAGGGACGGCAATCGTACTGAAGGATGCCAAGGGGAATACCGTTGTAAGCTTCACACCGACGAAGGCATATTCTTCGGTGGCGATCACATCCCCCGACCTTAAGACCGGTTCTACCTATTGCCTCTACTCTGGAAACAATAAGGTCGTGGACGTAACGCTTTCCACCATGGTCACATACCTTTCCGAGGCAGGGATCATGACCGGAGGCGCCGGAGCAAGAGGAGGTGGCATGATACCCCCAAGTGGCCCTATGACCAAGCCGCCTAGATAGAAAACCGCATCAAAAAACCAATTGCAGGGGCTCAAAGCCCCTGCAATTCCCATCATTTTGGGATAGATTGCGAAACACCGGCTCCATGACGGGCTTTCGGCTGCCGATTCTTAGACACCCAGCTCGCCCTTCAGCTTCAGCAGCTCCTCGTCCACCGACGCGGTCCCCTTGGAAGCGTACTTCTCCTCCAGCGCCTTGGCCTTGTCGATGGGCTCTTTGTTGAGCTCGGCCATCGCGTTCGCCTCGTCGAGCATCTTGCTGGCCTTGCCCTCCATGCGCTTGAAGGCCGTCATGGCGCTTTCGCTCTTTCCAGCATAGGTCGTCGCCTTGTTTATGGTCTCCTGGGTCTTCGCTACCGACACCTTCGCCTTGATCATCTCGCGGCGGGCCCTCAGGGCGTCGATGTCGTCGGCGAGCTTGTCGTGCAGCTGGCGCATCTTGATCGCGTTCTCGTGGGCCGCGGCGTAAGCGGTCATGAGCCCCGCTCCGACGTTTTCCAGCTCCTGCTTCCTTGCGATGAAGATCCTGGCGTCCCCTTCGTTCTTGGCGAGAAGCGCCTTCTTTGCGAAGTCCGCATACTTCGCCACTTCGAGCTGGTTTTCGTCCACCAGCCTCTTGGTGCGGGTCTCCTCGGCCATGACGCCGGCCGTGCTGCGCTTCACCTCTGCCAGGTCCTCCATCATGTCGCGCAGGTACTGGTCGATCATCTTCTCCGGATCTTCCCAGCTGTCGATGAGCGCGTTGATGTTCGCCTTGATAATGTCCGCGAATCTCTCAAGAATAGCCATGTTCTCCTCCTTCAACCCTGATTTCGATCCTCGTCTTCCTCAGTGTATTTCCTGGCCAGCTCCTCTACTTCGTCATCTGACATCCTCGAGAGCCTCTCGGAGAACGTCTCCTCCTCGGCCTCAGGCTCTATCCTCCTGAAACCTTCCTCATACTTCTCCGCCAGCTCTTCTGCCTCCTTGTCGCCGAACTTCCCGAGTGGGTCCAGCGGCCCTGCCGGTCGCATCTCGGCATCATGGGGCCCTACAGCTGCGGACGCCTTCTCTTCCTGGTATTTCTTCGCCAGGTCCTCGGCCTCCTTGTCGCCGAACTGTTCGATCGGCGTCTTCAGGATCTCCTCGGTCTGCTTCGCCTCGAGGTTCTTCTGGGCCTTGGCGTTGCGCCACCATATGAACCCCACAATAAGGGCGACGCCTATGCCCAGCACAATGAATACCGGTATCCAGGGCGACCTGGTCACGGTCATCATGCGGTCCGCCGCGTCGGCGAACGACTTGCTGAAGAACTCCTCATCCGACAGGTCGCTGTAGTAGTTCCTGTCGATGTAATCCAGAAGTATGTCCGCCCCCTCCTGGTCGACGACGGTCTTCGCCTGCGAACCTGCCACGTACCACGACATGTAACTGTCGTTGTACTCGAAGAATACCAACAGCAGGTGAGCCTCGTCGTCGAAGAGGATGTCGTAAAGCGCGTTGGCGAACATGTCCATGACAGCTTCCGTGGGGGAACGGTCGCCGTCGATGTTGTCCGTTATGTACAGATAAGGCTGGACGCCCGTCTTCTTGTAGAAGTAGCGCATGCCTTCCAGCAGCTCCGTCTCGTTTGCGATCCAGCCGACCTCATCGGTGTAATACCTTGTCTCCCGGACCGAGCCTGGTGGCAGAGGCTCCCTCGCCCATGTAGACTTCGTAACCCCGGGACCAAGGGAGAAGGCGCCTGAGCTGTTGATTACCGCTATGACTACGATGGCGAAGACCACCAGTATGAGTACCGAGATGAAGATGAACAGCAGCGACTTCGAGCAGCCGCTGTTCTGCGAAGCGCCGCCCGGCCGAGTCCCAGTCCCTGTGGTGCCCGAGGGGTTCATCCTGGGGCCGCCGAGGAACACGCCCCTGCCTAGGCCGCCGCCGGTGCCGCCCCTTCCCGAAAAAGAGCTGCCCGAGCTGCTGCCCCTGCTTCCACTTGAAGAGCTGCCGAAGGAGCTTCCGCTGCGGCTGCTGCTGAAGGAGCCCCCGCTCCTGCCGCCGCTGCTACGGCTTCCGCCGAAGGAGCCCCCGCTGCTCCTGCCGCCGCCACCTCCGCCTCCGCCTCTTCCCAAATTAATGCCCCTTTCGTATGAGCCGTCGTCCGGGACTGCACCTTAAATAGGACAACTGCCTGCCTTGATGATAGCCCATTTATATCGCTGTAACTTGTCTTTCGGCATCCGGTTCCGCCCGGCCGCGCATCCATCCCCTCCGGCCGGTCCCGGTGCGCCCCTCAGTCCCTTGACTGCCTGCTGCCTTTATACTCCACGGATATGGCCTTCAGCCTTATCTGGTCCTGCGACGAGGTGTCAAGGTAGATGAACGGGTAGAAGTAGTCCATCCAGCAGTATTCATAGTCGACGTCGCTCAGTACGCTGTCGTTCATGAGGACTTTTATGTGGTTCCCGGTCTTAATGAGCACAAGCTCGTTGTCCGCAGAAGGCTTCAGTCCGTCGACCGTGATCTTGTAGTCTTTGCTTACGCTGCTGTCATAAAGATTATAGTAATCGATTCCGCCGTCCCCAAGGTTCGCGAACTCGGCATACAGGTTGTCCACAGAATCCAGCATCCCGGGGACGAAATAATAGTCGACGAGGCCGGCCTGCATCTTCGGTATCGAATTGCCTGCTCCGACGTCGAGCGCGAAATTCAGGGTCAGCGTAAAGTCCGTATCGAAACCGAAAGGCGCAATCAGCACATGGTTGTCGAAGTAAAGGCCCGTCCCATCGTGAACGTAATCCGCTGGAGAAAGGTGTGTCTGGTCGCTCCAGTCGCTTAGGGTTTCATTCTGATAGTCAGTGAAATCCACGGACCAGACCTTGGGGGCGCATCCTTCGAGGCTGATTACCGCAGCCAGCACAATGATGATTAAGGACAGTCTTGCGGGCTTCATTATCATTCCCCTCTCCGAGCCGGGCATGATCGGCAGGCCACCGAACCGCCGTCTGCAGCCCCTTTGATGGCCTCACCTGGGCTTCATGTCGCCTTCATACTGCACCGATATGCTCTTGAGCCTTATCTGCTTGCCTGCCGAGGTGTTCAGGTAGATGTCAGGCACGAAGTAATCCAGCTGGCAGTCCTCGTAGTCCATCTGGCCTACGGGCGCCCCGTTCATCGAGGCCTTCACCCGGTTTCCCCTCTTCTCGAGAACCAGGATGTTCTCTTCGGTCCTCTTCAGGCCGGGTATTTCCCTTCCGTCGTCTAGTATGTAGCCGTCGTCGGTGAGCTTCCAGAATTCCATGTCCGGGTCGCCCATGTTTATCAGCTCCAAGTTCAGGTACTCCTCTGAACTCATATCACCAGGCGTGATGGCCCCGTCGGTGAACCCGACTTCCATGTTCAGGATCACATCGTCGACCCCGGTATTGAGGACGAACCTCAAAGTCAGCGTGAAATCTCCGTTGAAGCCGTAAGGCGCCGTCAGGACGTGGCTGTCGAAGTATAGCCCGGTCGCGTCGTGCGAGTATCCGGCAGGAGAAAGGTAGATCTGGTCGTTCCAGTCGCTCAGGTCTTCGTTCAGGTAGTCTGTGAAGTCCACGGACCAGATATCCCCCTTGGGGGCGCAGCCTGCGACTCCTAGCAAGGCGGCGGTTATAAGGACGGATAAGAACAGCTTCGTGGGTTTCATGGTCGTCCCCCTTTCTTAAGCACCGAAGTAATCTTCTATAACAGCACCCCCATTTCTCCCGTATACGACAACTTTCAATCATACGTGGAAGCACCGGCCCCTTGCCATCCTGCTGGACCGGCCTTTAAAGGTCCCGCAAGCCCTGTGCCCGGGCACATGTTTCAATTAGTGTAATAATTCCCCCCGCGATGTATGATTCAGTTGCGGGGGCCATCGTAAAGGAAAGAAGAAGGAGGGCGCCATGAAAGTATCCGCCATAATACCTGCCTTCAACGAAGGGCCCAGGGTCACTGAAGTGGCCCGGACGCTGATGCGCAGCGCACTTCTGGACGAAGTCCTGGTGGTCGACGACGGGTCGGAGGACGACACCGCCCTGCGCGCCATGGAGACCGGCGCCAGGGTCGTGAAGCTGGCCGGCAACGTAGGAAAGGGCGGGGCAGTGGCCAGGGGGCTTTCGGAGACGGACGGCGAAGTGGTCCTTCTGATCGACGCAGACCTCATCGGCCTGACTGGAAAACACGTAGAGGACCTGCTGAAACCAGTGATGGATGGAAGGGCTGACATGACCATAGGGCTCTTCAGGGGAGGAAGGGCTTCCACCCACTTCTCCAACGCGATAGCGAAGCATTTCACGGGCCAGAGGGCGTTCAGAAGGAGCCTGATCGACCCCGGCGAGCTACTGAACACAAGGTACGGCCTCGAGGCCATCCTGACTCAGATATCCAGGGAGAAGTCCCTGAGGGTCCAGAAGGTGTGCCTTGACGACCTTTCCCAGGTGACCAAGGAGGAGAAGATGGGCTTCTCCCGGGGAAGCAGGCTCAGGATGACGATGTACTCCGAGGTGGTCAGGCAGTTCATCAGAAGGGCCATCCTTCCGAGGTAGACGGAGCAAGGAGGATCTGCCGTCAGTACGCGGGCCATCGCGCCGCGTACTGATGCTTTTTTCCAAGGAGATGCGGGCCTTCGTGGAGAATGGACCCCTAAAGGATGTTCGGGGAGGTATCGAAGATGAAATACGGATGGCTCGACTCCTACTGCCTGTCCAAGAAGGGCGCCGAGAAGGACTACAAGCCCGAATGGGAGGCGACAAGGTATATGATCGGGGGCAGGATGTTCGCCATGGTGGGCGGCGACAGGCAGGGCAAACCAATAGTGAGCCTCAAGCTGGAGCCCATGCACGGAGAGATCCTCAGGCGCGAATACGAGGACGTCATCCCGGGCTATTACTTGAACAAGGTGCATTGGTCCTCGGTATACCTGGATGGGCAGGTGCCTGACAACGTATTGAAGGCCATGCTGGACGAATCGTACCGACTGGTCCTCGAAGGGCTCGGCAAGAAGGCAAAGGAGGAAATCCTGACCCGATAGAAGGCATCCGTACTTGATGTCACAGGATGGAAAGGAAGCTGTGTCGGAAGGCGGCAGGCCCGTTGCAATCAGGAGTGGAAGCGTTCCGGCACGGAAGGAACGGTCCATTTTGCTTCGGTGATCGACGTTCGAACCCTGCCTCTGCCTGAAAGAATCTGCCCTCTTATCCGACAGTTCCCCAACTGATATAATCATCCATATATTCTCAAACCATTTTTTCTGTCCGGGGGATGATGATGGTCTACGATTGCGTCATAGTAGGCGGCGGGATGGCGGGTCTGACTGCCGCGGCCTACCTCTGCCAGGCTGGCAGGAAGGTGCTGGTCCTAGAGAAAGAGGACAAGGTCGGCGGGCTCGTGAACTCCTTCGAACACGACGGGTTCCGGTTCGACGGAGGCATCAGGGCACTTGAGAACTCAGGTATCATATTCCCGATGCTCAGGCAGCTTGGAATCGAGCTTGAGATGGTGAAGAACGATGTGACCATAGGAATCGAAGGAGACATCCTGCGCCTTTCGTCAAAAGACAGCCTTAAGGATTACGAGAGGCTCCTGAACAAGGCGTTCCCTGGCTACGAGAAGGACATCAGTCTGATATGCGCCGAGATAGGGCGCGTCATGGGATACATGGACGTGCTGTACGGCATAGACAATCCCCTGTTCATGGACATGACGTCGAACCCCAGGTATCTGATGGACACCGTACTTCCGTGGCTTTTCAAGTACATCCTCACGATGCCAAAGATATCCAGGCTGAACATGCCTGTGGGCAAGTACCTCAGGAAGTTCACTTCGAACCAGGCCCTCATCGACATGATAGCTCAGCACTTCTTCACTGACACCCCGACTTTCTTCGCCTTGAGCTACTTCAGCCTTTACCTTGACTACCGCTATCCTAAAGGGGGCACGGGGGCCCTTTCCGGGAAGATGGCTGAATACGTGCTTTCGCACGGCGGCCAGATACTCAAAGGTGTGGAAGTGGCAAGAATCGACCCGTCTGCGAACACGGTGACCGATGCCAGGGGTGGCTCCTACGGCTACAGGAAGCTGGTATGGGCGGCAGATATGAAGAAGCTCTACAGCGCAGCCGACCTTTCGAAGATCCCGGACGCTTCGGCCAGGGATGCAGCATCGAAGAAGAAGGCTGCCATCGCGGACAAGACTGGTGGGGATTCGATCCTTACCCTCTATCTCGAATCCAGCCTCGACAAAGCGTACTTCTCCGCGGTCTCGAGCCCTCACTTCTTCTATACGCCGAGGAAGAAGGGCTTGAAGGACATAATCGAAGGCATGCCCAAATCGTCCCCTGCCCTTGAAGGGAAGCCCGTGTTCAGCCGGGAGAAGAAGGCGGTGTTCGACTGGGTGAGGAGATACCTGGAGTTTACGACCTATGAGATATCGATCCCCGCCCTGAGGGACCCCGACATGGCCCCAGTCGGGAAGACGGGGCTGATAATTAGCTCGCTTATGGATTATAGCCTGGTGAAGCATATCTCAGACATGGGCTGGTACGAGGAGTTCAAGGCTTTCTGCGGCGACATCATCATAGGTGCGCTAGATTCATCCTGCTATCCCAGGCTTAAAGACGGCGTTATCGGCAGCTTCGTCTCTACCCCGCTCACACTGGCCAGGATGACCGGTAACACAGACGGCGCCATCACCGGCTGGGCCTTCACGAACGATCCCATACCTGTCACAAGCGCTCTTCCGAAGGTGGCCGGATCAGTGGAGACCCCGATACCGGACGTACTGCAGGCCGGCCAGTGGGTGTTCAGCCCTTCCGGCCTGCCCATATCGATATTGACCGGCAAGCTGGCCGCCGACAAGGCGTTGAAGCAGCTCAAGTAATCAGAGCAACCTTACATGGTCATCTGACGGGGGCCGACCCCGTCATTTCCATGCTCAGCCTCCAGATGAGCTTCCCCATTTCCCTGTCCAGCGCATGTTTCGCCGGCTTCTCCTCGTTGGTCATGTGGAAGAATCTTCCTGATACTCCGTCCAGCTCGGGCGCTGACGCAAGGTAGAGGATCGCCTCGCCTGACATCTTGGGGTCCCTTAGGAAATGCCAGGTGAAATTGTGCAGGAAGAAACGGTACAAGGGTCCGTTGTTGTTCCCGATGTTGGTCCTCACGTCCCCCGGATGCATCGCGTTTATGGTGACACCTGTGCCGGCCAGAATATCGGCCAGCTCCCAGGTGGTGAGAAGCTGCGCCACCTTGGATGCGCCGTAGCTTCTAAGGCCGGTATAGAACCTCTTATGCCAGCCGAGGTCCTCCGGGTCAAGGCCGTTGAAGCGGTGTCCCTCGGAGTTGACGTTTATTATCCGGGAAGGGGCGCTCTGCCTGATGCGGCCAATAAGCAGGTTGGTAAGCAGGAACGGGGCCAGGTGGTTGACGCAGAATACCGTCTCGAACCCTTCGGGGGTGTACGTCCTGGTCGTTACGTGGACCCCTGCGCTGTTCACCAGGACGTCTATCCTGGGGCACTTGGCCAGGACCTCGCCGGCTGCGGCGCGCACCTGCGCCAGGCTGGTGAAGTCGGCCAACGCGAAATCAACGTCCACGCCGTAGGCATTCGCTAGCTCTTCCCTCGTATTTTCGGCCTTCTGGCCGTTGCGGCACACCATGAAGATGTCTGCGCCGCGGCTTGCCAGGCATCTTGCCGCCTCAAGGCCGACCCCTGAGGTGGCCCCTGTTATTACGCAGAGCTTGCCTTGCATCGAGGCGTCGCTCTTCTTCTGGGGCAGGTTCCGGTTCGTTAGGAACTTCAGCTCGTCTGGCAGCTCGCGTCTCATGGACCGACCCCTTCACTTCGCATTTTTCCGCTTTTCAACCGAAGTATCTGCGCATGAACCGCCTGTACATCTTCCCGAACCCGGGGATTCCGTTGAATATGTCACCCCAGAGGTCGTAGTAGTCCCTCTGGTAGATTATGCGCCCGTCAGGCCCTATCGTAAGACGCGTGGAGCCGTAGATGGGCGTGTCGGGGAATTTCCTGAAGGACATGGTCATCTTCCATTCCATCAGGACGAGGTCGCCCCTCTTTGCGAACGAGAGGATGTTGAACCTGAGCTTCTTGCTACGTTCGGTGAGCCTTTTGCACATGGCTGAGAAGGCCTCGAACCCTTCGATCCTCTGTATGGTGTCCTGGAACACAATGTCGGGGTGGTAATAGGGGAACAGGTGGGACCAGTCGGGCTTCCCTTCGGTATTGTATGTCTTCGACCAGAGGGCGCGTATGTTCTCCTCGTTCAGCTCCAGCATGCCTTCCGCCTTTTCCGCCTTGTCGTTTACTTCTTCAGACATATATCCTCGCAAATAGGTCATTATTGGCCCGCGCCATCCTATTACTGAGATTATATATTCCTCGAGGAGTTTATGACAGCCGCATGCTTGCATCCGTCATCGTTGCTGAACAGCCCTGCCTCCTTGGTCAGCGACCTGACAGCCACCAGAAAATTGCAAGAAGGATGCTGACTATGTAGTAGGCGACGCCGATCAATATCCCGAGGACCAGCATGACGACGGCCCCCCTGGCGACCTGGAAAAGGCATCCTCCCGGTTTGCCCCGGTCCTGCTCGTCAGTGCTAAGGACGCCCGCTGTGAAAAGCACCATCAGCGTAACGCCCATCCCGATTATCCATTTCGTCACCTGCGGCACTGCTCCACCAGCTCCCGTCGCCCGATCCACCCGGTTGCATTCATTATTCGAGCACGGCACGTTTTCCCC
>JAGOKM010000113.1 GCA_017994615.1 Bacillota bacterium
CTTTAAGTGGCGTTAAATTTTGAGCCACACCTGTGTACGCTGTGAAACATCCTGCTAGGAGGCGATTAAAATGGAGGGGGCTTCGACGGCTCCTCCGTTTAGATTCTAGCAACGTTGCCGACGGGTTATCAACATTATTATCAACAAGTTGTGAATAAGAGGCATTTTGCTGGGTGCGGGTGAAGTTGATCGAATACATTAAAAGTACATGGAACAGCTGTTTGCATCAGGCCGTGGTAAAAGCAGCCCTCTTTTGATTGACAACCTCTGCGGCTAGTGGGTAAAATCTTCTTTGCTGTAACCAAGACAAAATATGCAAGGATCTACGGAGGACCGAAATGAAGAGGACATACCAGCCCAATAAGAGGAAAAAGGCCCGCACGAGCGGATTCCTGGTAAGGATGAGCACACCGGGTGGACGCAATGTCCTTAAGAGAAGGCGCGCAAGGGGCCGTGTCCGCATATCCATATAGTCAGTCGCATATGCCGCCTGCCGTCTTCGCGACGGCTTTCATTTATGATGAAACGTGGCGATGATATGGATGGCAGGATATGAGAGGCTCAGAAAGAGCACAGACTTCTCCAGAGTCATGAAAGAAGGCCGGTTGCTGAAAGGATCCCTCCTGTTGATCCGCTCGGCGCCCGGCCTTGAAGGTATTACAAGGATAGGCTGCGCGGTAAGCAAGAAACACGGTAACGCCGTCAAGAGGAACAGGATAAAAAGGGTCTTAAGGGAGGCGGCGCGGGCCGCAGAGAACCTTCCGGAGTCGACAGACATGGTTTTCGTGCCGAGGTCTGCGATGGATTCCTCTGACATAAGGACGCAGGACGTCACCAGGGAGCTGGAGAGGCTCTTGTCGGAACCGGGGAGCGAAGGAAAATGAAAACCGTCCTTCTTGCGCTGATACGCTTCTACAGGTCGGCCATATCCCCCTTCAAGAGGTATCCGACCTGCAGGTTCAGGCCGACTTGCTCGGAGTACGCATACGAGGCCATAAGCCGTTACGGCGCCGCCAGGGGCGGATTGCTGGCGATTAAGAGAATTCTACGGTGTCATCCATGGGGGAAGAGCGGATACGATCCGGTCCCGTGACTGACCAGGAAAGGACGATAAATAGCAATGACGGCAATTGTGCAGAGCGTCCTGCGATATTTCGCCGAAATGACCGGGAACTACGCATACAGCATAATCATCTTCACCGTAATCCTGAGAATCGCGCTGTTCCCGCTGTCAATATCACAGACCCGGACCATGGAAAAGCAGAAGAAGATACAGCCCCTCGTCGACGAGGTGCAGAAGAAGTACAAGGGACAGCCCGAGGAGATAAACCGCAGGGTAATGGAAATCTACAAGCAGAACAACTTCAACCTGCTTTCAGGATGCCTGCCCGCCCTGCTGACCCTCCCCATCATGCTCCTGTTCTACCGCGGCATGCAGGATATGAACTTCATGCAGGCCCTGGTGAACGACGGCATCAGCATGAGGTTCCTGTGGATTGCCGACATCATGAAGCACCCGAAAGTGGTGATACCGGCCAACATAACGGACCTGGGCGGATGGCTCCTTCTTGCCAGGGAGATGATCATGCCATTGATAACGGCAGGCTCCACATACCTGACGTTTGCGATGACAAGCCAGCCGAGCTCCGGCAGCAACAATTCCATGGCGATGTTCAAGTGGCTTTGGCCCGTAATGTTCGGCTACTTCGCCTTAGTCTCCGCACAGAGCCTGGTGATATACTGGGTCGCCTTCAACATAATCAACCTCATACAGCAGTGGATAATACTGAAGTTCATCGTGAAGCCCGCTTAAAGATGAGGTTTTCTTAACTGGGAGGATAGCATGAAATACTCCGGAAAGACGGTCGAAGAGGCGGTCGAGAGGGCGTTGAAGCAGCTCAACTGCACCATCGACGAAGTTGAAGTGGAAGTCCTGCAGGATACGCCCCACAGGACGATGAAGCTGCTCGGAGAGAACAAGGTCGTCGTGAACGTGACGCCCAAGGCGGGCGCAGAAGATGAGTACGAGGCCCGCACGGGAGACGATGACGAGGAGTTCGCAGGCCAGGACCCGGTCAGCCCCAAGGAGTTCCTTGAGACGCTTCTGGCCAAGATGGGGCTTGACGCCCAGGTGGTCGAAACCGAGACCGAAGACGGAAGGAAGCTCGACGTTAAAGGCGAGGAGCTGGCCGCCCTCATAGGCAGGCACGGCGAGACGATGGAGGCGCTGCAGTACCTTGTGAACATCATAGGCATGAGGTACGACAGGAGCCAGGGGACCGGGAAAAGGGCCCGGTACATCGTCGACATCGAAAGCTACAGGTCACGCCGCGAGGAACAGCTGAAGTCCCTCGCCGCAAGGGTCGCAGAGAAGGCCATAAGGGAGCAGAAGGAAATGGTGCTGCAGCCCATGCCGGCCTCGGAGCGCAGGATAATCCACATGGCCATACTGGAGATGGAGGGAGTCAGCAGCTACAGCGAGGGCAACGAACCGAACAGGAAGGTGGTCATCTCCCCGGAATGACGAGGGGATACCGTTGATGTAGAATCAAATACGGCATCAAGGCGTGCCCGAGGGCACGCCTTTTATGGCCAAGGAGGCATCTTCATGGAAAGGGCGGACACAATAGCTGCCATATCCACCCCCCACGGCGTGGGAGGGGTTGCGGTCATAAAGATCTCAGGGCCCGATTCAAAGGCCATATTGGAATCATGCTTCAGCCCGGCCAAGAGGCGTTTCCCCTCCCCTCCGAGGGACGTGTCTTTCGGCCGTGTGCATACGGCCGACGGAAAGTTCATCGACGAGGCGGTAGGGCTGTTCTTCGAGGGTCCGAGAAGCTACACGGGCGAAGACGTTGCGGAGCTGCAGTGCCACGGCGGCACCGCGGTGGCAAGGGCAATTCTTACGGAGGTTATATCCAGGGGGGCGAGGCAGGCAAGGGCTGGGGAATTCACCAGGAGGGCCCTTATGAACGGGAAGATGCCCCTGATCAAGGCAGAGGCGACCTTGGCCATCATAAATGCGAGGACGGAAAGGGCCAGGGCAATGGCGTCCGACCTTATAGGCGGGTCGTACGAGATGGAGGCCTACGAACTTAAAAGGGGCATAATCGATGCGCTCGCGAAGATGGAAGCGAGGCTCGATTGGCCGGATGAGCTGATGGACGAAGAAACCGCAGCTGTAGATGCGTCCTCTATCGCGGACCTTGAAGGAAAGGTGAGGGGGATGATCGAGGAGCAGTCCAGGGGGAGGCTTTTGATCGACGGGCTCAAGGTCGCGATAATCGGAAGGCCCAACATGGGGAAATCAAGCCTGTTGAACAGGATACTCGGCATGGACAGGGCCATGGTGTCCGAGATCCCAGGGACTACCAGGGATACGGTCGAGGAGACGGCCAACATCGAGGGCATCCCCATCAGGTTCGCGGATACTGCCGGCATCGGCTCTACCGACGACCCCCTCATCGAAGCAGGGGTCCAAAGGGCCAAGAAGGCGGCCCTCACTTCCGCAGTCGTAGTATATGTCGCGGCTTTCCCGCAGGGGATAACCGAGGAAGACGTCAGGGAAATCAGGCGCCTTGAGGGAAAGCCGCTGGTGATAGCGTTGAACAAGTCAGACCTCAAGGGACTGTCCGGAGAGCGAGTGAATTCAGGACACCAGGATCCCGGAATCCCGGGATGCGAAGTCATCGAGGTGTCAGCAAAGACCGGCTCAGGAATGAAGGAGCTTTTCCGTGCCATCGCCGAGAAGGCGTCGTCGATCGGCGGCCATGAACAGGAAGGCGGCTACTCCGCCAGGTGGATCTCATGCCTTGAAGGCTGCCTTGCAAGCCTGGCCAGGGCGAAGGGCGCATTGGCAACGAAAGCCCCTCCCGAGCTTGCATGCGCCGACCTTAGGGAAGCTGCGTACGCCATAGGGGAGCTTCTGGGCGATACGACGACGGACGACGTGCTCGACGTGATATTCGACAAGTTCTGCATAGGCAAGTGACGGAGGGGAAATTGCGCAAGGGCTACGACGTGATAGTCATAGGGCTGGGGCATGCAGGATGCGAGGCGGCCCTGGCGGCTGCCAGGCTTGGGGCCGACGTGCTCGCACTCACGCTGAGGCGGGATTCCATAGCAAGGATGTCATGCAACCCTTCGATCGGAGGGCCCGGAAAGTCCCAGCTGGTCAGGGAGATAGACGCGCTGGGC
>JAGOKM010000015.1 GCA_017994615.1 Bacillota bacterium
GTCGTAGACTTCCTCATCATCGCCTTCGTAATCTTCCTTATCGGGCGCAAGATAAACAAGATGAGGGAAGAGGCCGACAAGAAGAACGCGCCGCCTCCTGCAGCGCCCACCACGAAGGCCTGCCCGCACTGCTTCACCGAGATACCCATAAAGGCCACCCGCTGCCCGAACTGCACATCCGAGCTGAAGTAGCATAGGTACGTTAACGTCGAAGGCCGGCAGGGCGGACGCCTGCCGGCCTTCCTACATCCAGTGAACCCTACTTGCGGAACCTTTCCGGCAAGAGCTGCGGCCTCATTATGTCCTTGTAGGTCTCGCCCCTTACGACGACCTGCGCCCTGCCGCCCCTTACGAACACCACGGGGGGCTTCGCGTGCATGTTGTAGTGCGACGACATGGAGTAGTTGTAGGCTCCCGTAGTAAGCACTGCAAGCAGGTCGCCCGCCTCCAGTTCGGGCAGCTTGATGTCCCAGATGAGCATGTCGCCCGATTCGCAGGCGTTGCCGGCGATGGTATAGAGCCTGGTGGCCTTCTGCCTCGCCTTGTTGGCGACTATCGCATCGTATTCCGCCTGATACAGGGCGACCCTCGGATTGTCGGTCATGCCGCCGTCCACCGACGCGTAGGTCCTTATGCCCGGCACATCCTTGATCGCCCCTATCGTATAAAGGGTCAGGCCGGCTTCTCCCACGATGGACCTTCCAGGCTCAACCATCAGCTTGGGCAACTTAAGGCCATGCCTCTCGGACTCGGACTTTACCGCCGAGCAGATGACATCCGCAAGTTCGTCTATGCTCCTGGGCGCGTCCTTCTCGGTATACCTGACACCGAGGCCGCCGCCCAGGTTCAGCTCCTCGCATAAGAAGCCAGTCCTCTTCCGGGCCGCCGCGGCGAAGCTCACCATCTTCTCGGCCGCCAGCCTGTAGGCCTCGATGTCGAAGATCTGGGACCCGATGTGGCAGTGGAAGCCGTGCAGCTTGACGTTCTTCAGGGAAAGGGCCATGTCCAGCGCGGCGTCCGCCCTTCCGTCCGCAATCGCCAGCCCGAACTTCGAATCCGTCTGCCCCGTCTGTATGTACTTGTGGGTGTGGGCCTCGACTCCTGGCGCCAGCCTCAGCATGATATGGGCCTTCTTGCCGGCTTCCCCCGCCAGCCTGTCCAGCAGCTCCATCTCGTCGAAGTTGTCGACTATGAACCTGCCTATGCCCGCCTCAAGGCCCTGCTTCAGTTCGGACGGCGTCTTGTTGTTCCCGTGGAAATGTATGCATGAGGGGTCGAACCCCGCCTTGAGGGCGCATATGAGCTCGTTTCCCGAGACTACGTCTATCGAAAGCCCTTCCTGCCTGACCAGGGCCGCCATGGCTAAAGTCAGGAAAGCCTTCGATGCGTAGAGCACCTCAGTATCGGGGACCCTCGACCTGAATGCCCTCAGGTATTCCCTGCACTGGCCCCTCATGTAATCCTCATCCATTACATAAAGGGGCGTGCCGTATTTCTTCGCCAATGCCACAAGGTCGACCTTGCCCAGCTTGAGCGAGCCTTTCCTTGTGGCCTTGATGTTATCCCTGCCGTGCATTTGAAGGCCTCCGTTCACATAAATATACTGAAAAGATAACATTTAAGCATCGCCAGCCGCAAGACCGCAGCGACTGCGGCCGTTTTCGGATGCCGATGCCTAACAGTCCCCTTTATTGTATAATCGATTCGTCGCCGGAGTGGCGGAATGGCAGACGCACGAGACTTAAAATCTTGCGCCCACAAAGCGTGCGGGTTCGAGTCCCGCCTCCGGCACCAGGTTTCGAGGGCACGGACGCGCGTCCGTGCTCTCCTTCGTCCTCAGAAGATGTAGCCGAGCCCTAACTTCAGGTAGAAATTGGGGGAAGGCGCCCCGAAACGGTACAGTATGCCCCCTTCCAGTCCGACCCTGAGGTGCTTCCACCTGTAATCGAAGCCCGGCCCCGCCTTTATGGTCCCCACAAGGGTTGCGGGCGAAGTATAGAACAGCATTACAAGGCCTGGGTTCACGGCGGCGTAGAAGTCGAAGCCCAATCCCAGCGGTACGTAGTACCTGCCGAATATGCTTATCTCCATCCCGTTGCCGATCCATGCCGTGTCCAGGCCGCCCGCCCAGGGCCCGTACTTGTATTCCAGCTCAAGCTCGGTTAGCAGATAAGGGTAGCCGGCGTTGATCCCAAGGGTGAAATCCCCTGGTACGGCAGCGGATGCAGTCCCGCCCAGGGACAGCGCCAACACAGCCGCCACGGCCAAAGCCAACCATGCCTTCTTCATGCCTCATCCTCCTTCAAGGCAGCCTCCCGTCGCCTTTCATGCATATGCCGAAGGGGCACCCGGTCTAACCGCGGCGCCCCCTCGATTGTCCTACGCCTTCTAGAATATGTAGCCGATGCCGGCGGTGCTGTACCCGCCGTGCGATACGCCCCAGATGGTATCGAACCTGTAGCCGCCCTCGACGTAGACGCGAAGCTGCTTCCACCTGAAGTCGAGGCCGGGGCCGACCTTGAGGCCGAAGCCGACTCCGGATGTCCAGACGCCCAGCAGGAACGAGGGGGTCACGCCGCCGTAGACGCTGAGCCTGTATTCGGCAGGGATGTTCAGAAGGCTGTTCAGGCCGTAGTAATACCTGAAGAAGCCTCCCACCTCGAAGCAGGAGCCGATGCCGACCTTGGCCCCGTAAGCGAAGGGATCCGTCTTCATCTCATACTCGAGCTCGATCCATGTGTGCGAATAGCCGCCGTTGACGCTGAGCGAGTTCTCCGGTGCGGCCATGGACGATGCCGCGGCGAACGACATGATAAGGATGACCATCGTCGCCACCAAAGCGATCTTTCTCATTTCCAATCCCCCTTATATTTAATGGATTACGAAGATGCCGAAAGCCTCTCTAGAACACTATCCCGACTCCGCCCTTCACGTAGAACCAATGGCCCCTGTACGCGGCATAGGCATAGCCTCCCTCGACCTGCGCCTTGAAGAAGCCCGACCTGTACTCAACGCCGGGGCCCGCCTTGATGCCGAACTGCACGGCAGGGCCCGAAAAGAGCACCAAAGCCGCCGGGTTCACGTCGACGTAGAAGCTGAAGCCGTATTTCATGGGCACGAAGTACTTTATGGGCACGCCTATCTCAAGCAGCGTCCCGTCCGAGCCCACGTTCAGGCCAATCGACCCGACCCCTTCCTTGTATTCCAGCTCAAGCTCGCCGTAGGAGAACATATACCCTCCGTTGGCGATGAGGGCGAAGTTCCCGGGAAGGGCCGCCGACGCGGAACCTGCGAATACAGACAAAGTCGTCAGGACAATTATTGCAAGCAAGATGCCCCTTTTCATGTGGACCTCCTCGTAGGCTGGTGTTTTTCGGGCAAGGAGCCTTCCGGCCGCATCTTCGCCCGCATCCTGCCTCACATGGATATATTTGATATAATTCCCGTATAACCTCTTATTCAGCAAAGGAAATTTTTTTCGGGGGGTGCTCGATGGCAAGCAAGGTATATTTCGCCAACGCCAGGACGAAGCCCGGCGCAAGTCTACTGGACAAGATGGACGCCCTGTGCGACGCAGCAGGGCTCAAGGGTATCCTAAGCAAGGGCGACTTCACGGCGATAAAGCTTCACGTAGGGGAGCCGGGCAACCTCAGCTTCGTGGCTCCGCAGCTGGTAAGAAGGGTGGTGGAAAAGGTCAGATCGGCAGGGGCCGTGCCCTTCCTTACCGACACGAATACGCTCTACAGCGGGCAGAGGAACGACGCGGTGAGGCACCACTGGGCCGCAAGCGGGCACGGGTTCAACATTGAGACTGCAGGCGCCCCCTTCATAGTCGGAGACGGCCTTACCGGCAACGATTACGTCAGCGTCCCGATAAAGGGCGTCGACCTCAAAGAGGCGAAGATCGCCTCCTCCATCTACCATGCTACGGCCCTGGTTTCGATAGCCCACTTCAAGGGCCACACCGGCGCCGGCATCGGCGGTACCGTCAAAAACCTCGGCATGGGCTGCGCCTCAAGGGCAGGCAAGCTGGTACAGCATTCCGACGTGAAGCCGGTGGTCAAGCAGGAGGGCTGCATAAGCTGCACGAAGTGCGCGCAGCACTGCCCGGCCAATGCCATATTCTTCACCGAGGACAGGAAGGCGTTCATCGACAGGGACAAGTGCATAGGATGCGGCGACTGCCTGGCGATGTGCCCGGTCAGGACGATCAAGTTCAGCTGGGGCGACAGCACGACGGCGCTCCAGCGGAAGATGGCCGAGTATGCGCTCGGCGCGCTCTCGGGCAAGGCTGGCAAGGCAATGTTCTTTAACGTCATATTGAACGTGAGCCCTCAGTGCGACTGCTTCGGCAACAACGACGTTCCCATAGTGCCTGACCTCGGCATAACGGCGTCCGCCGACCCTGTCGCCATCGACAAGGCATCGGCGGACCTCGTCCTTAAGGCCGAGGGCTCTCCGGGGAGCGCCGCCCAGCACATGTGCTGCGGCGCTGACAAGTTCAGGCAGCTGACGCCTGACGCCGACTGGATGGTGCAGCTGAGGCATGCAGAGTCGCTGGGGCTCGGCAGCACAGATTACGAGCTGGTCAATGTGCTGGAAGTGAAATGAGGTCGCTGATAAAAGGGCCGGGCTGCCTGTCCTGTCGCTCGAGGGTACGTATGAAAGGCCCTTTTCGATGGGCATACGCGCACGGCTCCGATGCCACCGTCAGGGGCGCATCGATGGATTCATAGGGACGAAATGATGCCCTCCACCGCCTCGCCTATCGGGTCGTCCTCCCCGGACAACCGGTTCGCAAGGTATATGTGCAGGCATTTTATGTTTTCGGGCGTTTTGATTCCCCCCGGACCTGATGCCAGGAGGCTCTTGGCCGCCGATTCGCTTATCCCAGCCTTCAACCCCTGGGGCAGCTCATCGTAAAGCCTTTTCCTTCTTTCCCTGTAGGTTGAAGCCGCTTCATCGACCCGCCGGGAGAACTCGGGGTCCGATTTCAGCCTGTCCCTGATGTCCCTGAAATGGCGCCCTCCCTCCAGCGTGCCCACCTTCTCCCTGAGATATGGGCAGGTCAGCCAGTACATGGTCGGGAACGGCTCGGCGGCGCCCCTTCGCACGACGGCCGGCGAGCACATTATCGCCGTCGGCAATCCGTATGAACACCTGGCAGATGCGCGTATCATCCCCTCGGGGGGCCTGCCCAGCTGGCGCGTCACAACATCCACATCGCTTCCTGTGCCGCACCTGCAGTCCTCGCAATCAAGCCTCATGACAATACGCCCCGTCCATGAAAAAACCGGCCCCTTATGTGGGTCCGGCCTTCTTGCTAATACATCCTGCTCCCGCGGCTTCCGCGACCGCCCCGCTTGGAGTCCTGGTTCTTCCTCAGGTCGGAGTGCCTCTCGTCGCTTTCCTTGATGAATTTCGCCAGTTTGTCCTCGAAGTTCTGCTGGCTGGAGGCGTCCCTTGCGCGGTTCCTGGCCTCCTGCCTTGCCACGAAGCTCGGCAGGGTCTGCTTTATCGAAAGGCCGATCTTGTCGCCGTTGAGGTTGATGACCTTTACGTTGACCACGTCGCCTATCTTGATATGGTCTGCTATCTCCGTGATGTATTCGTCCGCTATCTCAGATATGTGGACCATGCCCGTCCGGCCGCTTCCTATGTCAACGAAGGCGCCGAACTTGGTAATCCCCGTTACTTTCCCGCTTAAGACCTCTCCGACGGCCGGAACCATGGAAAATCCTCCAAGATGCATTATTTAATATTTTGTATGAATTATATTGCCGAGTCGCCTCCGTGTCAATCGAACCGACAGCTTAAACGGGCATTAATCACAAACCCCCGCCTTGAGCCGCCGCTACTTACCGGTGGGCATGTAGAGCGTCTCCCCGGGCATGACCAGGCCAAGCCTCTCCCTTGCAATCCTCTCCACCGTCTCATCCTTCGTCGCCTCGAGGATGGCCTGCTCCACCTCGTCCAGCTTCTCCTGCCAGTAGGCCAGCTCGAGCTCGAGCTCGGCCGTCTGCCTTTTTATCTCGGTCAGCTGCCACATGTATGATATGGTGATGCCTGCCAGGCACACCACGATGATAACTATGCTTGCGATGAAAACGGCCTTTTCGAGCTTGGCCCTCTTCTTCCCGTTGGCTTCGGCCATCATTCCGCACCTCTCTTGTATCTTAAGAAAGCCCATGCCAGCATCAGAAGCGACAGTCCCGCAGCCAGGTAGCCCGTTATCCTGCGCAGCTGCATCAGCCTCAGGGCCGCGGCCACGTCGTCGGAACCTTCTGCCGACCTCGCCTCGCGCCAGAATGTCAGCACCTGCCGCAACGTGCCGTAATATTCGCTGAAGGCGGGAGCCGGCGGCTCGCCTGAGCCCCCCGACTGCTCGAACGCCTCGACATAGTCGATTCCGCTGGCGTACGCCGCAAGGGCGAGCGTTATCCTGCCGTTGTACATGTCGATGAGGCTCCTCAGGTACGAGCACCCCGTCCTTATGTTCATCTCCACGTCATATATGCAGCTGGCGCCGCTTTCCGGGGGCGCGTGCGCGCCGTCGCACTTGGAATCGGGGTTGAACTGCCTCCATATGGACGGGGTCACGTTCATCAGGCCCTTGCCGCCGCGCCACGACACGTTCTCGGACTGCCAATTGCTCTGCTGCGATATCATCGCGGCCACCAGCGTAGGGTCCACCCCGGCCCGCACCGCCTCCACGTTGATTACGTCCGCGAAGGGCACGTCCCTGACCTCCACCGCAGCCTCCTGGTACCTTCCCAGTGCCTGAAGGTTCCTGTCCATCCAGCCGTCTACCGCGAAGCTTCCTGCCCAGGAGAAGCCCGCCGCGAGAGCTATCATCAGAAGCACCGACAGCACATGCCGTCGGGCGGCGCTGACCCTGGGCGTCACCGTCTCTGCGAGCACGAAGAATGGGGCGGCCAGGAAGTGCCCTACGGCGGAAAACGCGGCCAGCGGCCTGCGCTTCGTGGACGCGCCGTACCTCGCCCTCATCGCCCTTCTGTCGCTTCCCCTGCCGAACATGCCGACCCTCCAGCGCCCTGGTCCTTCAGCCCAGCGGCTTCATCTATGCCGCGCCTTGCCTGCCCTATAATTATAACCTCTTAAGAAGGTATTTTCCCGCATAAATGGGCGGCAGGCCCCAACTCTTTCTCTTCCGCCCGCCGCGCGGCGGTCGCTGCCGCCTCCATATGTAGTAGAATGTGCTTGAATCCTATGCATGGTGCGGGAAGGGCGTGGTGCGGTTGATTGACGCAGAAGGGCTCTCCATGGCGTACAAGGGCGGAAAGGGCGTCTTCGGGCTGGACTTCTCGATTCCTGCAGGGGAGGCTTTCGGCTATCTCGGCCCCAACGGTTCCGGGAAGACGACGACGATCAGGCTTCTCATGGGCTTCATGAAGCCAGATTGCGGCAAAGCCCGCATCGGGGGGCTGGACTGCTGGAAGGACGCGCCCAAGGTGAAGGCCAATCTTGGTTACATCCCGGGCGAACTGGCCCTTTTCGACGAGATGACGGGGGCCGGCTTCATCGCCTTCCTCCTGGAGCTGCGAGGGCTCAGGCCGGGGGCGAGGGTCAGGGAGCTCTGCGAGAGGTTCAACCTCGACCCTTCCGGAAGGATCAAGCGCATGTCCAAGGGGACGAGGCAGAAGCTCGCCATAGTCGCCGCATTCTCGCACGACCCCCAGGTATACATACTTGACGAGCCCACCGGCGGGCTCGACCCTCTTATGCAGAATGCCTTCATAGAGCTGGTGCTCGAGGAGAAGAAGAGGGGGAAGACATTCTTCATGTCTTCGCACAACTTCGAGGAGGTCGACCGTTCTTGCGACAGGGCCGCCATATTGAGGGAAGGAAGGCTCGTCGCGGTGCAGGAGATCGCGAAGCTGAAAGCCGAGCAGCGCACCAGCTATATCGTAAAGCTAGGCGGGGCTGAGGACGTTTTGAAGCTACGGGCTGCGGGGGTGGAGGTGGCCCGACAGGTGGACGGGCACATCGAAGTGGTCCTTCAAGGAGACTACAATGCCTTCTTCAGGGCCCTCGCCCAGTGCGACGTGAAAGGGCTGTACGCAGGCGGCAAGGACCTGGAGCAGGTATTCCTCAAATACTACGGGAGGGGGAGGATGTGATGAACAGGGCGATGCTTAAGCTCGACATCAAGTCCAACTGGGCCTTCTTCCTGGTGATCCTTTCGATCATGCTCATGTACATGGCGGTCATCGCCATGATGTACGACCCGGGGAGCCTGGACGCGATGACCCAGCTGATGGACGCGCTGCCCAAGCAAATGATAGCGGCGTTCGGCTTCGAGGACCTCGGGGCATCCCTTACTAGCTTCATGGCCAGTTACTACTACGGCTTCATAGTCATCCTGTTCCCGATGATCCTGACTATTGTGATGTCAGGCAAGCTCATAAGCCGTTACGTGGACCGCGGCTCCATGGCGTACCTGCTGTCCAGCCCAGTGAGGAGGTCGGTCATCGCAGGGACGCAGGCTGCCTTCACCGTCCTCAGCTTCGCCCTCCTCTTCGGCCTGGTGTCGCTGTCCGGCTACCTTATCTGCGAGGCGGGCTTCCCCGGAGAGCTTGAGGCAGGCAAGTACTGGATGCTGAATGTCATGGCCTTCGTACTTTTCATGGCGATAACCGGCATCTCGTTTTTCGCCTCTTGCTCGTTCGACGACGCCAAGGCCTCGTCGATGTTAGGATCGGGCCTTCCGCTCGCGTTCTACGTAATCCACATGCTCTCCAACGTGAGCGAGAGGACGGTATGGCTTAAAAACCTCACCATATTCTCCTTCTACGACGTAGACAGAATCATGGCGGGGGAGCCGACCCTTGCGGGCGGGCTGGCGCTCATGGCGATTGCCGTCTGCTGTTATGCAGCCGGGATAGCGATATTCAGCAGGAGGGACATAGTCCTGTAACCGACGGATCCGACGGGAGGGCCGGTTCAGGGCCCTCCCCTGCTTTCAACCGGCGCCCTCAGAACCCCTGCGCCTTCGCCTCGTTCCAGAGCCCGTCCAGCCTGTCCAGGCCCATGTCTTCGAGCTTCTCCCCCATTTCGAGGGCCCTTGCCTCTATGTACATGAACCTGCGCCTGAACTTGTCCGCCGTCTTCTTCAAAGCGGCTTCGGAGTCCACCTTGCTCAGCCTTGCGACGTTGACTACGGCGAAGATGAGGTCTCCTATCTCTTCCTCGAGCTTCTCGGGATATTGGACCAGCGCCTCCTCGACCTCCTCGACCTCCTCCCTCACCTTCGCCATGGCCTGCTGCGCCGTCTTCCAGTCGAAGCCCACGCGCGCCGCCTTGTCCTGCATCTTGGACGAGTACCAGAGGGCCGGAAGCGCTGTTGCTATCCCGGACAGTATCGACGGGGGCCCGTCTTCGTCCCCGCCCTCGGCCTTCTCTGCCTTCTCCTGCTGCTTAATGTACTCCCAGTTCCTCAGGACCTTCTCAGGGGTGTCGGCCTCGACGTCGGAGAATATGTGAGGATGGCGCCTTATTAGCTTCTCAGATATCGAATCGACCACGTCCGAGAAGTCGAAGTGCCCTTCCTCCTGGGCGAGCCTGGCCTGGAACACGACTTGCAGGAGCAGGTCCCCCAGCTCCTCGCAGAGATGGGCCATGTCACCCTCGTCGATCGCACCGGCGACTTCGTATGCCTCCTCAAGGACATACGGCCTCAGGCTGGCGAGGGTCTGCTTCCTGTCCCAGGGGCAGCCTCCCTCTCCCCTGAGCCTGGCCATTATGTCGACGATCCTGTCGGCCGGCCATGACGCCGGCCTTGCAGACTCCGGTTCTGCGGGCTTGGCCACTAGCACAGAAGTCAACGGCCCGAAGTCGTCGCTCCTGTCCAACTCGTAGGCCTTCATGCGCCTTACCCTGGAAAGCTCCGGGTCCCCTGCGGCATCTATGACCAAAATCGGATGCTCGTCCCCGTATGCTTCGGCCACCGCCATCTTGACCGTGCCCGCCATCATGCGGTCGTAGACTTCGCCGATGAGCACCGGGACCGCAAATGGCATCCTCTTGCCCGAAGAGGAGGCCGGCCACTGCTCGTCCAGCCTGAAGGCCCCTATGACGATTATGCCGTCGACCAGCGCGTCCACCCCAGCCGCCATGCAGCATGCGTCTACGAAGCCCAAGCCGTGCACAAAGTGCACCGGAATCCCGGATTCCGCGCACCGCGCCGCAACCAGCCTCGCTGCGACCTCGCCTGATGCGGGGCTCCCCGGCACCACGAATGCGACCTCGGACCCGGATGATGCCGCTTCGAACAGCCTGTCCGACATCTTCCCGTAAGCCTCCTCGAAGCTTGCCGCCCCGTCGTACAGCGAGTCGAAGGCCTCCCAGGCCCTCCCAAGCCCGGTGAAGGCCTCCGCCGCTTTGTGCTTCATGGTCCTGATGAAGATGATGCCGCTTTCCGCCGCCGCCTTCAATGCCGCCGGCGTCACCATCTCAACCGGCCCCGGCCCCATCCCGATTATCGTAACGCTTCCCTTGCCCATGCCTTCCCCCGTCCCAGGCCGGCGCCGATCACCCTCCGCCCCGGCCCTAGTCGTCGTCCCCATCGTCGTCTTGTATGCTAATCCCGTCTCTTCCCGCCCGGCGCCTTTTCTGCCAGCCTCAGCTTCCTGTTGTACGGGGCAGCAGGGGTCGCAGGAGCCGGCCTTGCGCCTTTTGCCCCCTTTGCATCTTCCCTGCCTGCTGCGGCTGCCCTGCCAGCCGTGCCCTTCCTTGCCGCTCCGCCAACCGCATCCGCCTTTGTTCCGGCCTGCTTCGTCGTCGCGCCTTCTATAACGACGCCCTTCGGGGCAGCCGCCTTTATCGCCTCGGACAGCCCCTCGCCCGCCTGGAGCCTGTCGAGGAAGGCGCTAAGCCTGTCATATGCGTCTGCGAGCTCCCTAAGAAGGCTCTTGAGCACCTCTATGAGGGCAGGGGCCTCGATGTCGGCGTATCTCACCATTATAGGGGCCGTGGCGGTCCTCGGGATGAGGACGCGGTTGCCGTAGAGCCTGGCGATCCGCACCGTCTCCGGCAGAGGCAGCTGCATGCCCGCCGCATACCTCAGCGAGACCACCGGCATGCCGGAGTAGCCGTCCTTCTCCACCGATATGGATCCTATGTTGGCGGCCCATGCGAGGGACCTGATCTCGGCGACCGCCACCAGGTTGGACACCTCCTGCGGCATGCGCCCGAACCTGTCCGTCAGCTCCTCTGCCAGCTCTGCCGCCTCTTCGGGCGAACCTGCCGCGTTCACCTTCCTGTAGGCCTCTATCTTCTCCGACTGGTCTGAGATGTAGGACGTCGGGATGAAGGCGTCGAAGGGAAGGTCTATCGTCACCTGCGGCCTCTGCTTCGGAGGTTCCATCCCCTTCAGTTCCCTCACCGCCTCTTCCAGCATGGTGGAGTACATCTCGAACCCGACGGAGGTTATGTGCCCGCTCTGCTCCCTGCCTAAGATGTTGCCGGCGCCTCTAATCTCAAGGTCCCTCATGGCGATCCTATAACCGGAGCCGAGCGTCGAGAACTCCCTTATCGCCGCAAGCCTCTTGTCGGCCGCTTCCGAGAGTATGTTGTCCTTCTTGTAGGTGAGGTACGCATAGGCCACCCTGTTGGACCTTCCGACCCTGCCTCTGAGCTGGTATAGCTGCGACAGGCCGAACCTCTCGGAGTCGTTCACTATGAGGGTGTTCACGTTCGGCATGTCCATCCCTGCCTCGATTATCGTGGTGCAGACGAGCACGTCGAACTCCCGCCTCAGGAAGCTCATTATTATCGACTCCAGGCGGTCTTCGTGCATCTGGCCGTGGGCGACCCCGATCCTCGCCTCGGGGACGAGCCCCTGGAGCTCCTCGGCCACGTGGTTTATGCTCCTCACCCTGTTGTGGACGTAGAACACCTGCCCGCCGCGGTCGATCTCCCGTAGTATCGCCTCCCTCACCATCTTGTCATCGTACTCCGTGACGTAGGTCCTCACCGGGAAGCGGTTCTCCGGAGGGGTGCCGATGAGGCTCATGTCCCTCGCCCCCACCATGGCCATGTGCATGGTGCGTGGTATGGGGGTCGCGGTAAGCGTAAGGACGTGCACGTCATTTCTGAGCGCCTTCAGCTTCTCCTTCTGCTCGACGCCGAACCTCTGCTCCTCGTCGACTACCAGAAGGCATAGGTCCTTGAACTTCACGTCGTCCGACAGCAGCCTGTGCGTGCCTATCACCACGTCTACAAGCCCGTTGGATATGTCCTTGAGTATCAGCTTCTCGTCCTCCGGCCTGGTCAGCCTGGACAGAAGCTCCACCCTCACGGGGAAACCGTCGAACCTCTCCTTGAATGTGTTGTAGTGCTGGTAGGAGAGGATCGTAGTGGGGGCGAGGACGGCAACCTGCTTGCCCTCCGCGGCCACCTTGAAAGCGGCCCTCAAGGCCACTTCGGTCTTGCCGAAGCCGACGTCGCCGCAGATGAGCCTCTCCATGGGATGGTCCCGCTCGAGGTCCGCCTTCACGGCGTTCACCGCTTCCAGCTGGTCGGGAGTCTCTTCGTACGGGAACCTGTCCTCGAAGTCGGCCTGCCATGGGCTGTCCGGCCCGCATGCGAACGCCCGGGCGGCGAGCCTTGCCGCATAGAGCTTGACAAGCTCCTCTGCGATCTCGCGCACTGCGGCCCCCGCCTTGGACCTGCTCCTCGCCCATTCCGCACCGCCAAGCCTGTTGAGCCTGGGGCTGGCGTCCTCGCCGCCTATGTACTTCTGCAGCATGGACACCTGGTCCGTAGGGACATAAATCCTGTCGTCGCCGGCATATTCCACCACCAGGTAGTCGCGGGTGACGCCCAGGGCGTCCATCGGCCTCATGTCAACATAGCGGCCTATGCCGTGGTTTACGTGCACTACGTAGTCGCCCGGGGAAAGGTCCTTGTAGCTGGAAAGCCTGGCCCCTTCCGCGAACTGGCGGTAGCTCTTCTTCTTCTTCGCCGCTCCGAAGAACTCGGTGTCTGTGAGAAGCGCGAGCCTCGCCGGGTTGGAGATGAACCCTGAGGAGATCGAGGCTACCGATACTTTCACGGCCCCCTGCACTGGCGTCAGGGCCTCCCAACGCTCAAGCTGCACGGGCGATCCTGCATCTAGGAACGCCGCGTAAAGCTTCGAAGCCCGGTCCTCGGACGAGCTGGCCGCCACGACCGCGAAGCCCTTGCGCCTCAGCTTGTCCACCTCTTTTATGAGGCCGCCCAGGTCGGAGGACTTGAAGGAGGGCTCCCTCATGCTCATCATGACTTCGGGTATGCCCGAGGGCCCTTCCTCGGGGAAGGGCGCAGCCGACATCTGTATGCGCCTCATGCCCTGGCTGACCATCTCCACGTACCCTGCGCCCAGATGCGCCCCCATGTTCCCTGGCAGTACAAGGCCCTGTTCGGCGAAGTTCGCATAGGTCTCCGACGCGTCGCGGTCGAAGCCCGCCAGGCTGTTGCGGGAACGGTCCGGCTCGTCCACCACAAGAAGGGACCCTTCGGCGTAATCCAGGATGGAATACGGCCTGGGGTAGAAATAGCCGATATACTGCTCGTCGTTGTCGAACCTGCCCGCCGTGCCGAGCTTCTCCAGATGTGCCTTCACCCTTTCGGACAGGATGGACGCAGCCTTGAGCCTTACGCCCCCGTCCCCTGCGGACTTCGCCGCCTCGACCGCCTTCTCCAGGGCTTCCCTGATGCGCGACATGCCGGCTTCCAGCTCTTCCTTTGACGGGCACATCTCCCTTGCCGGAGGGAGCACCGCCTCTTCGGCCCTGCCAATCGACCTTTGCGTCTCGGGGTCGAAATACCTGAGCGATTCCACCTCGTCTCCGAAGAACTCCGCCCTCAGCCCCTTGTCGGAGCCGGGGGGGATTACGTCGAGGACGCCGCCCTTGAAGCTCATCTGGCCCTCGCCTTCGCACCTGTCGGCCCTCTCGTATCCCAGTCCGGCCAAGGTCTCCAGGGCCCCTATGGGGTCCAGCGACCCGCCGCGCCTGATTACGATGTGCGATTCCCTGAAGCGGTCCCTTGGCATTAGCCTGTACGAGGCGGACCTGGCGGCAAGTATGTATACGCCAGGCTTGCCTCTGGCAAGGCCCGACATCGCGGCGATGCGTTTCGCGGTAAGCTCCGAGGGCGCCGATGCTTCCTCGTAAGGCAGCAGGTCCTTGAACGGGAACTCATATACCGGAAGGGAGGGCCCCAGCATGGCTGAGATGTCGGATGCGAGCTTGTCGGCCTCCTGCTGGTTGAATGTCATGACCACCAGGCGCTCCTCCGCTTCGGCGAGCGCCGCGAGGGCGTAGGCCTTCTGGGGGCCCGAAAGCCCCGTCAACCTGGCCATGCCTGACCTGCCCGAAGGCCCTGCCGCAGCAATGAGGTCTTCGAACTCCCTCGTGGACCTAAGAAGGTCTGTCAATCCCGCCATGTGTCCCTTTCGCCTTCCGGTCTAGAATCGCAAACGCCGGCAGGAGCCTGGACCCTCCCCCTGCCGGGCCGGTCGATGTTCTGCTATTGTGCCGGAGGCCCTCTTGAGGGCCCCCTTAGCCTTCGTCCTCCGCCTTGCCCGCTGCTTTCGCCCCGTTGAACTTCGACGCGGCGGAAGCCACCCCACGGACGATTATCTCCTCGACTGCCTCGGCTGCGGCGGCTATTCCCGCCGAAAGCAGCTTCGCCTCAGCCCTGTCCGGCCTTTCGAGGACGAAATCCACGGTTTCGGCGTATGCGGGGGGGCGGCCGATGCCCACCCTCACCCTCGCGAAATCCTCGCTACCGATGGCCGCGATTATGGACTTCATGCCCTTGTGGCCTCCCGCGCTGCCGTTGGGCCGCACGCGTATCCTTCCCGGGGCCAGGTCCATGTCGTCGTATACGGCTATCAGTCGGTCCGGGCCTATCCCAAGCTGCTCCATCGCGGCCTTTACGGGGACGCCTGACAGGTTCATGTACGTATGCGGCTTCAAGACGAGGACCTCTTCCCCCGCAAATTCGCATCTGGCGGCGACTGCCTTCCATTTCGTGCGCGTGAAGCGCGCCTTCATCCTCCTGGCGATGAGGTCAGCGGCCAAAAAACCCATGTTGTGCCGCGTCGTCTCATATGCGCTGCCGGGGTTGCCCAGGCCGGCCACAAGCCATCTGCCCATCAGGACCTCCTAGTTGAACAGTATGGACACCGAGAGCTCCTCGTATATCCTTCTGATGGCCTCGGCCATCATGTTGCCCACGGAGAGGACCTTGATCTTGTCGCAGGGCGAAGAAGAATCCCTTGGGAGGCTGTTGGTGATTACGAGCTGCTTGAGGCTCGATCCGGTTATCCTGCTTATGGCCGGGCCGGACAGGACGCCGTGGGAGCAGACCGCATACACCTCGGTGGCTCCTTCGTGCAGGAGCGCCTCCGCGGCCTGGCACATGGTCCCTGCCGTGTCGATTATGTCGTCTACCAGTACGCAGGGCTTGCCCTGCACGTCGCCGATTATGTGCATGATCTCGGATACGTTGGGCTTCGGGCGCCTCTTGTCTATGATGGCAAGTGTGGCCCCGATCCTTTCGCCCAGCGCCCTGGCCCTCGAGACGCCGCCAACGTCAGGGGAGACGACGACGCAGCCGTCGAGCCCGATCTCCTTGATGTAATCGGCAAGCAGCGGAGCCGCCTGCATGTGGTCGACGGGGATGTCGAAGAAGCCCTGTATCTGCGGTGCGTGCAGGTCGAGCGTCAGCACGCGGGTGACGCCGGCCTCTACGATCAGGTTGGCCAGCAGCTTTGCCGTAATCGGTTCCCTTGAGGACGATTTCCTGTCCTGCCTTGCGTAGCCGTAGTAGGGTATGACAGCTGTTATGGAGCGGGCGGAGGCGCGCCTGAGCGCGTCTGCCATGATAAGGAGCTCCATCAGGTTGTCGTGCACAGGATAGCCCAGCGACTGGATTACGAATACGTCGGCGCCCCTTACGGTCTCGAATATCTGGACCCTGATCTCGCCGTCGGAGAAGCGCGTAACCGCGCTCTTCACGAGCGGTGTGCTCAGCGCGTCCGATATCTCCTGTGCCAGCGACGGATTCGATGTCCCGGTCATGAGCTTCAGCTTCCTGTGGCAAGCAATCATCATTTTGTCCTCCTAGCCCTCTTTCTCGGCTTTCATCTGCCGTTTCTTCCTCTCGACCCAGCCTTCCTTGTTCTCCTGCCTGGCCCTTGCAACTGCGAGCGCCCCTTCGGGGACGTCCGCGGTTATGGTGGAACCTGTGGCGATATAGGAGCCTTTGCCCACCTTGACGGGGGCGACGAGGTTCGTGTTGGACCCTACGAAGGCGTCGTCCTCGATCGTGGTCCTGTACTTCCTGAATCCGTCATAGTTGCAGAACACCGTGCCGCAACCTATGTTGACCCCGGATCCTATGTCGGCGTCTCCCACGTAGGAAAGGTGGGGCACCTTGGAGCCTTCGCCGACGACCGAGTTCTTGATCTCGACGAAGGAGCCAGCCTTCGCCCCCTTCATGAGCCTCGTGCCGGGTCGCAGGTAGGCGAACGGCCCGACCTTGCAGTCCTGGCCGACCGTGCAGTCTGTCACATATGAATGGCAGACCTCGGAGCCGTCTTCAACCGTTGCGGACGAGAGGGTTGTGTGCGGTCCGATGATGCAGCGCCTTCCGACCACGGTCCTTCCGGTGAGGACCGAGAAGGGATGTATCACGCTGTCCTGGCCGACGGCGACGTCGAAGTCTATGAACGTAGTCTCCGGGGAGATTACCGTGACGCCGGAGGCCATTATCTCGTCCAGCTTCCGGGTCCCCAGGACTTTCTCTGCGTACGCGAGGTCCTTCCTGCTGTTTATCCCTATGCCCTCGTCCTCGTCGTCGAGCACCTCCGCCTGTATGCCGTGCCCTGCCTGGTAGAGGATCATGAGCGCGTCCGTCAGGTAGTATTCCCCCTGGGCGTTCTCGTTTCCGATGTACTTCAACGCGTCGGCGAGCTTCGCCGAGTCGAACGCCATTATTCCGGTGGAGACCTCGTCTATCTGCCTGATCTCCTCGCTGGCGTCCTTGAACTCGACTATGGCGGTGAAATCGCCGAAGGCGTCCCTGACTATCCTTCCGTAATGGGCGGGGTCTTCCAGCCTCATCGTGAGGACGGTCGCCGCGGCGCCTGTCGATTCATGGTGCTCTATCATCCTTTTTATGGTCTCGGGGCGGGTCGCCGGGGCGTCGCCAGGGATGACCAGTATGGTCCCATCATAGGTATCCAGGAGCCCTTTCGCCTGCATGACGGCGTGTCCTGTGCCCAGCCGCTCGTGCTGCCAGAAGATCTCCGACCTTTTAGAGATGTGCTCCGATACGAGGTCCCCCATGTGTCCGACTACGGTGGCTATCCTGTCGCAGCCGGCCTTCTCGAGGTTGGATATGACATGGTCGATCACCGGTAGGCCGCATACCCTGTGGAGGACCTTGGGGGTCTCCGACTTCATGCGCTTCGACATCCCCGCAGCAAGGATCAGTCCAGCAAATGGCATGCCTTATTCCTCCGTAGGCGGGCTTGCGCCCGTTATTGTCGTGCCGCCTCCCGCACCTGAAGCGCAACGCAAAGCTTGCTTCAAGGACCGAAGGCATAATCATTATAGCATGAGGGAGGCGCCGCCGGCCGCAGGCCGCAGCTTTCCCTCCCCTGCGGTCATTTCCTCCAGAACGCAGTCTGGCCGGCCTTTTCGGAGATGTTGAACTCTATGACCTTCTCTAACAGCGGGTAGTCGATCGGCTTGTCGAACCTGAAGCGAAACAGCATCTTGCTGCATTCGTGCCCGGCCTTTTTGATCTCCTCTTCGAAGCGGATTATGCCGGCCCTCTCCGGCGAGACCGAGAGGTGTTCCTTGGCCACGCTGAAGCCGATTATGAAGGTCCCGTGGTCGGTGAACATCGGCTGGTTCCATGCCACCCTCGGGACCAGCCGGGGGAACCTCTTTCCCACCCATTCCAGCACCTCCCGGGTTACGGCCCTGTGCTTGTCATCCTCTATCCCTTCCAGGTATTGCCTGAAAGCATCCATTTGGCCCACTCCTGTCGTTTCCCATCTATATAGCATGACCCTAGTCATGTCAGGTTTCCGGGGAACTATGTTAATAATGCTTCGCGTATGTCGGATATCCTTCAACACGCTTCCGATTCTTGCGGTTACCCAGTAGTTTCGATGATCGGCGCCTGCAAGCAGCGCACAACGGCCGCCCGTCCGACGCTACCTGCCTTGTCGCCCTGTTGAGGACGCATATAGGAATCGATATTATTGTGTTGAATATTGCACCGTCGATATTTCCATACATCAAGCATGGAGGTGAAAATATGAAGGCATCGAAAGCATTGACGGCCATCGTCATCCTGTTGTCGGTCTCTTTGCTGGCCGGCTGCAACACAAAATTCTCCTACAGCTTCAAGGAGGAACAGGCCCTGGGCGACTGGATATTGGAGGAATATTTCCTGCCGAGCTTCGTTTCCAACGCATCCCCGCTGGTCTACGCCCTTCATGCGTTCGTGCCGGACAAGGGGCTCGAGCTGAGGCAGGGTGGTGTGACCTGGCCCGTGATGTTCAAGGGGGATCTGACTTACAAGGTCAGGTTCTACCTGAAGGCCGATGAAACCCATCCCCTTTTCTTCTCGATCAGCATGAGCGATGATACCTGCCACGGAGACGGAAGCGACCTTCACCTCGACGTCGAGGATGTCGGAAAGCCCACTGAAAGATATGCCCTGATAGAGCATGAACCGTCTGCCATGCTTATGATATCTCCCATTGATGAGTACCTCCCCGGGCTGAAAAGGAACGGAATGAACGATTTCGTCCTGAAGAAGGTCGGGGACATGGTGGAAATGAGGATGAACGGCGCATTCATCGGCGAAATAAAGCTTGAAAACTACGCCTCAGAATGGTTTGCGCCCAATATTGAGGTGCACACGGGCGGGTATGCTCCCGATGGGGTGTACGGCCTTATCATCGAGAAGGTGGAGGTCATATATCCTAAGGGCAACGAGGCCGACCTGGGCACCATATAGGAACAGTAAGGAAGCTTCCCATTTATAAGTGCCATTTCCGCACTTATTGCGAAAGGGAGCTTCCAGTTGCATATCGCTTCTACCGTTTAACTGACATGAGGCAGGTCTATCCTGAACCTGCACCTGTCGTCGCCGGCCAGAACCGATTCCAGGACTGCGCAGGAGACACCGTCGCCGAATATCGCCTCCCACGGCTTCCTATGGAAACCGGCGCTGCACCTGCAGAACTCAGATGGGACGGGGCCGGCCTCCGAAAGTATGGACTCGCGAGCCCAGGGGCAGTGGCAGTAGAGGTGCCTCCTCTTTACGGGATCCTTCTCCTCAAGCCAATCCTTAGCCCGGAAGGGGATCTTGGTGACATAGACGCTGTTGCCCTCCCTCCTTCCGGCCGCCATCTCGGGGTCCGATCCCACCAGTTCCATCACATCTTCCGTAACCGGCTGGCCGAAGAAGGGCCGCCCCTCATCCATGCATGACCGAAGTTCTCCCAAGAAGCCCTCCCTTGAGGCTTCCAGGTAACCGTCGATGCCGCCCAT
>JAGOKM010000016.1 GCA_017994615.1 Bacillota bacterium
GCCTCACAGTATTTGCAGCAAGGCCATCTATTGCAATCAGCTGGGAAAACAAAATGCTTCGTTTCAAAGTCCTTTCTGAATCGCAAACGTCACCAAAAATGCAGGGCGCCTTCTATGGGCTGCCGACGTCACAAGATAGCTCTGATGGATGGCTGATTGCCTTTTCATCTCCATGGAGCTGCACCGAGTATGTCAGAATCACGGTCTGTCAGGTGTAATATGTATACGTGGCCGAACGTCCTTGAAAGCAGGTATGCAGTTTGGCTAAGATCGAGACGACAAAGTTCGAGAATGCAGTATCAGCAGTAGTGATGGGCCTGCCTGCCCCCGTGGCACTCATGCTTGCCTTCTGGTGGGGGAGCATACCTTTCTTCACCGATGACGGCATGATAATGATGAATGCTCTGATCGGGTTGGCCCTTGGACTGGCAGCCGATGCGACGGTGCTGCGCAAGTATCTAAAAGGGCTCTTTACAATGCCTTTTTGGATTCTCACCGCGCTTTATGTGTTCTACTCGATGCTTATCTACGGCTTCTTCATGGGTTTTCCGGTCTTCAATGTCTTTGTGGGCGTCTCGGGATCCTATCTCGTCGCCAGAAGCTGCATTGTAACAGGGCTCGGCGAGGGGGAAACCAGAAGCAGGGTAGACAGCTTTATTCTCGCCTCGACGCTGACGCTGTTGTCGCTGTGCGTATGCACTGCCTGGCTGGCTCTGAGGGAGCCTGGCATAGCGGGCCAGATAGAAGGCATGCTAGGCCTAGGCTTCAAGGTGAGCGGCCATATGGTCTGGCTCTTGATAATCCTAGGAGGAGCGGGATTGCTGCTGGCGCAGTATTTCGGCTCCAAGTTCGCAGCCAAAGCGGTCATTTCACGGCACAAAGGCCCGATGGCGTCCATTTAGCCCGGCAGAGGAGTTTGACCTGCCAGTAAGTCGGGAGCTACCATATAATCAGGCTGGCTGTTGAAGCAGGTTTCCCCAGAACCATTACTCTAAGGAGCATGCGGCTTTATGCTGCCGATCAAATGAGTCAAGTCAAGCTCATATGCACGGACATTGACGGAACCCTCGTCCTGGACGACCACAAGACCATACCTTTGATGAACTTAAATGCCCTTATAAGAGCCCAGCAGGAGGGCGCGCGGCTTGCTCTGGTTTCGGGCAGGGGCGCATACAGCCAGATGAGCTTCGTAGAACGGCTCAAGATGGACGTATACAAGGGCTTCATCATAGCTTTTACAGGGGCCAAGATCGTAAGTGCAGACAGCTTTGAGGAGGTCTTCTCCCTTCCCATCAGCATGGCTGACGCAAGGACCCTACATTCCTATGTATCTAAGCTAGGTTTCGACGTCATGGTATATGACGATGAACGCGGCAGGATATTTGCTACTTCTGACAACGAATACACAAGGTTCGACGAGCAGGTAACTGGCATGCCTCTCAGCGTGATCGGGGACATTTCGGACGACATGGGCTTTATAACCCACAAATGCATAATAGCAGGGAGCCCTGAGCTCATGGACCGACATTTGCAGAGGATCAAGGACAGGTTCTCGCCTGAATTCAGCATTACAAGGTCCTCGGCGGTCTTCGCCGAGTTCAACCTTGCCGGCGCCAGCAAGGGAAAGGCGCTCACTACCTTGGCTGGAATGCTGGGAATCGGAGCTGACGAGGTCCTGGCGGCAGGCAACGGCGAGAATGACGCTTCCATGCTCCAGGCCGCGGGAATGTCGGCAGCCCCCGCTGATGCCATGCCTGAAGCTATTAGGGCTGCGAAGTATCTGTGCAACAGGAAAAATGTTGATGGGGCGCTCGCAGAGGCAGTCTCTTTTTATATGGGATGGCAGTATCAATAGGAGTATGTGAAGAATATAATTAATACAAGCAGCATCATTACGGATAAGGAGGCGTTCACATGCGTAAAACCCTGGCCCTGGCACTTGCCCTTATGATAGTGGCAGGGGCCGCATTGCTCGGAACCGCGGCTGAACCGTCCGGGAAGCTATCAGTGCTGATCATCATCCAGGAAGGCGAAGGAAAGGCCGTCATAGAGGGCTTCAAGAAGCTTTATCCCAAAATCGCCGTAGACTCTCTAAGGCTGTCTGCGTCGGAGGGCACTGCCAGAATCAAGGCTGAGAAGCTGGACCCTACTTTCGACGTAATCCTCGGCGGCCCTTCCGACAACTTCGAGATCCTCAAAAAGGAAAAGGCGCTGCTGAAGTACGTCCCCGCGAACGCATCCGAGATACCCGCCGATTACCAGGACTCGGAAGGGTACTGGTACGGCCTGTACGTCGGCCCTCTCGCAATAGCAATCAACACCAAGAGGTATGCGGAGAAGGGATATAAAGAAAAGCTAGGCAAGGATTGGAGCCAGATTACGCTTGACGACCTGACCAGGGTGTTCGCCGCAAGCGGAGTCAAAGATGTAACCGTCGCCAATCCGAAGTCATCAGGTACAGCCAAGATGTTCATATCCGGCCTCTGGCAGTACTATAACTCCATAGGCCTGGACGGCAAGGCGAAGACCAAGGAATGGTACAAGGCCCTGCATCCGAACGTGGGGAATTATCAGACATCAGGAACAGGCCCCGTAAAATCGGTAAGCCAAGGAGAGTTCACCTTCTGCATCACACCGATGCACGACGTATACCTTTACAAGCTGGACAATCCAGCAATCGGCGTAGTTGAGTTCAAGGAAGCCGGCTGGGAGATAGGTGCAGTCGGGGCAATCGACAAATCGCCCAACCCAGTCAACGCCAAGCTTTTCATGGACTACCTCACATCGTCCGCTGCTGGTAACGTTCTTTCCAGCTACTCGCAGAAGATACCCTGTAACGTCAACTCGGACGGGCCGACGGTAGGCAAGCCCCTTTCCAAGACGGTCTACTTCAAGAAGTACAATTACGAATTCACGACCGTGCACGACGCTGAGATCAAAGAGCTCTTCGGTGAGATAACCGGCCTATAGAAACGCGATCTGCTACATCACGGGCAATGGGCGGCAGCCCCGCCCATTGCCATGTTCAAGGAGCGCAGTCATGGGACAGACCGAAGTCAGGGAGAAAAGCGGTTCGATCAACCAGCTCAAGGGGATCTTGCGGGATCCTTCCCTTCTGTTGATGCTCCTTATCGCCTTCGCCATTGTCGGCATATTCATCATCTATCCCCTATGGAAGCTGATGGCCAATACCACCCTTGAAACCTGGACCAACTTCTTTGTCAAAGCGAATTACAGGAGAGCATACGGCAGGACGATCTATTCGTCGCTGCTTTCCGCCTTTACGGCCACGGCATTGGCCTTCCTTTACGCCTATTCCATAGAGTACACGGAGATCAGGTTCAAGAAGTTCTTCCGTTTCATAGCCTTCCTGCCCATGCTGGCACCCTCTTCGATGACGGGCATGGCCTTCATAATGCTTTTCGGCAGGAACGGGCTCCTTACGACGAAACTCATCGGAGTCGAGGTGGAGATATACGGCCTGCCGGGCATATGGCTTGCCCAGACCGTCGCATTCTTCCCCATGGCTTACGTCGCGATATCGGCTGTCCTTCGTGCAATCTCGCCGAACATCGAAATCGCAGCCCAGAACCTCGGGGCCGAGGGCCTGAAGCTTTTCAGGACGATAACCCTGCCTTTGGCCGCGCCTGGAGTCCTTTCGGCCTTCCTTCTCGTCTTCATCAACGCAATGTCGGACTTCGCCAATCCCAAGCTGCTGGGAGGTTTGTTCGTTACTTCCCCTGTGCAGGCATACGGAGTAGTCACCGGAGACGCCGACTTCGGCATGGCTGCGACAATCTCAGCCATGCTTCTCATCCCTTCTCTGGTGATATTCGTCATACAGGCATATATCCTGTCCAAGAAGTCGTTCGTAACCGTCACTGGCAAACCGGTCGCCGGCCTCAGGCGCATAAAGATGGGCAAGTCGGCCGACATCGCCTCGCAGATATACGTGTTCTTCATAGCAGGCCTGTTCTTCCTGATAATAGGCATAGTCGCCTTCTTCGCCTTCGCTGACCCGAAGGCATATTACCAAGGCAGGTTCGTCTTCACGCTCAAGGGTTTCACCGAGACCATGACATTCAATGCCTATACATTCAGGAATTCCCTGATAATCGCGGCTGCGGCAGGCATCCTCGCCTCGGTGGTGGGGTTGCTGCTGGCCTTCCTCAACTCCAGGAAGAGCTTCCCAGGCAAGAAGTTTCTGGACTTCTCCGCGATACTTCCGAATACTCTGCCTGCCACCTTCCTATCGCTGGCATTCCTGCTTTCCTTCCAGCGCATTCTTATGCTTGGCCCAGTGCCGATACTGCCCAAGCTGACGAAGACGATTTTCATCATGATCGTAATACAGGCGGTAAGGCAGCTTCCGATCGGCTACAGGAACGCCCTCTCGGGCTTCAAACAGATAGACAAGTCCATAGAGGAAGCCGCAACGAATCTTGGCGCTAATGTGGGCAAGACGATCTCCTCAGTAGTGCTCCCGATGCTGAGGCCTGCCTTCATCTCTTCAGCTGTATATAACTTCATCTCTGCCATGATTGCGGTATCGATAATCATATTCGTCGTTACTCCGCAGTGGAACGTTGCATCGATTGTAGTGTACAGCAGGGCTGATTCAGGATATTACTCCGAGGCAGGGGCTATGTCCCTGGCCATCATGGCGATAATCCTGGGAACTTTATGGCTCGTAAACCTCCTGTCGCGCGGAAGGATAAGAGTATTCGATTGATCGATTCGAGAGGTGGAATAATTGGAGAAATACCTGATAGAGCTAAAAGGGGTTCACAAGGTCTTCGGTTCCAATACGGTGCTCAACGACATCAACGTCGGCTTCGAGGAAGGGCGATTCGTCACTTTCCTGGGTCCGTCAGGGTGCGGAAAGACCACGCTTCTGAGGACCATAGCCGGGTTTTACTCGCCGGACAGGGGTGAGGTGTGGATCGACGGTAAAAGGGTGGACGAACTGCCTGCGCATCTACGAAACACGCCCATGGTCTTCCAGGAATATGCCCTCTTCCCACACATGAACGTGTTCGACAACGTAGCTTATGGGTTAAGGCTGAAGAAGATGGACAGGAAGCAGATCGAGGAACGGGTTACCGAAGCCCTCACCCTGACCAACATGGCGCAGTTCAAGGACAGGAACCCAAACCAGCTGTCTGGAGGACAGCAACAGAGGGTAGCTATCGCAAGGGCCATCGTAATGAGGTCCAAGATCCTTTTGCTGGACGAACCGCTCTCCAATCTGGATGCCAAGCTGCGAGAAAGCGTCAGAGTAGAGCTCAGGATGCTGCAAAGGCAGCTTAACAGGACTTTCATCTACGTTACGCATGACCAGAGCAAGGCTCTGGCAATGTCTGACGTCATCGTTGTCTTCAACAAGGGAAGGATAGAACAGGTAGGCACCCCTATGGAGGTATACTTCAGACCCGTAAGCAAGTTCGTGGCCGATTTCATAGGCGTTTCGAACTTCCTTGAGGGCAACGCCAGCTTGAAACGAGGTTCAGTGGTCCTTCGGCACGCAGAAAGGGATTTCTGGGCCCCTGCCCCTGCCCAGATACAAGAAGGAGAGCATGTGATATTCTCCATCAGGCCTGAGTCGATAAGCATCGGCAAGGAAGAGCGCAGCACAGAGGGCGCATCATGCCTGCCTGTCAAGATAGTCCAGGGGATGTTCATCGGTGAGAAGGTCCGCTACGTGGCCAAGGACGCAACGGGGATGGACTGGGTAATCGACCAGCACGACACGCAGACGATCCTGTCCGATGATGCGTATATTTCGATCAACCAGGACAAGGCGCACGTAATAAGGGAGTAGTAAAGAGGGGCTTCATGGTGAAGCCCCAATTATTGCTTCTTATTGCCGTAGGTTAGAAAGCTCCAGCCTAAATCAGCCAGTTGTAAAATGACTTGAACATCTCATATAAGATGAATGCGGGCCACACGATGGTCTTAAGGAAGCCGAGCACCCCGTTCCAGAAGCCCGATGCATTAGAAATGAAGCTGAAACAGCCGCGCCTATGGAACCGAGGCCGCATACCGCATTTGCAGTGCCGCTTGCGTGAATAGACCTGCTCATCCTCTTATCTTCGGTTCAGATAATTTGACAGACAATGCAGAATCCGTTCCGTTTGCTATTGATGCGACGCGCTAAATCATGCAAGGATATTTGCGCTTAAGTTTCAAGGGCAACAAGACCGGATCACTTGATTACTGCAATTGTTGAAGTGCCATTTCGTTAAGTATAGTATGGAATCACCCTGGCGTAATAAAAGCGACTGACAGTTGGAGGATTTGGTATGAAGATAGTCAGACTGGCAATCGGAGCGTTAATCATAGTCGCCGTTGCGGTAATACTAATCTGGAGGCTGGATATAGGAGCTTTCCCTAGCACTTGAGTAGTGCCTTTATAAGATTGCGGTCCGCAATCCTGACTCCCGTGATCATGATTAAAGGTATAAACCGCAGTGCAGGGCCGCCACCCTGCATTTTCACGTTTTTGCGCTGTTAATTCTTGGCTTTTGACAAATAAGAATGGCTTTATCTATTGTTCAACTGATGAGATTGCAGGGCAATCTGCCTGTTACTATAGTATTCCCCTCCATCGCCATCCTTACTCCGTGGTTGACCAACTTATCCAGGATCTCAGGCGCAATTTGATGGACAGATTAAAGGCCTCCTTGCGTCAAACAGGACATCTCTATATTTCCAGCTTGTTCTGAAGCATTGCCGCCAAGCGTCCTTCTTAATGGTCCAAGGTTTTCCAGCATTCTACGGCATTACTTTATGTGCCCCGATCCAGCTGCTTCAGCTTTCTTGATGGATGTTTGCCGTACAGGGAACATTAACCGTCTTCAAGGCAAGAGGCCCCATGACAGCTCTGAATACGCCCCCCTGGCATGCCTTGCAGATTTGGGTTGTTGCCGACTGCTTACATAGAGCCGGGGTTAAGAAATCTCTCCTGCCTTTTAACAGGCAGAACCTGGGTCAATCAAGTGCCCGGCAATAGACAGTCCTTGCTTATTACTTGATTTAATCACGCATCTGCCACTTTCGAAAGTCCATGTCGAACCGGCTTGCCATTTTCTACTTACCCTCGCCTTTCAGGCCGACGGCAATTCCTCATTTAATATCTCTTCCGTCGCGGGAATGCAGAAGCGATTCAAAGAAAGCATTTCATATCATACCGCCATCCGGGCTTGTGTTATTCTGTTGTTAACGGAATACACGGAAGAATGCGCGTGCTTTGCCGCGATGGCTGCGGATCTGCGGCAAGGGAAACACATCCAAGTAATACTTAAGAACGGAGTCGGTTCATGATGGGCGTCAGCAATACTTACGAGCTGCTGGAGCAGCGCGGCTATATCTATCAGTCTACGGATCCAGAAAGGGTCAGGGAATTGGTCAACGGAAAGCCCATGGTTTTCTACCTGGGCATAGACCCTACGGCTGACAGCCTGCATATAGGGCATTTCTTCGCCCTTATGATGTTCAGGTACCTACAGGAGGCCGGGCACAAGGGCATACTGCTAATAGGCGGTGCGACTGCCCTAGTCGGAGATCCCAGCGGAAAAAGCGACATGCGCAGGATGCTTTCGAAGCAGAAAGTCGCAGCCAACCTGGAAGAGGTCAAGGAGCTGGCCAAGAAGTTCATCATCACTACGGGTGAGAACGCCGCCATCATTACGAACAACGCCGAATGGATAGCCCCTTACAGCTATATAGATTTCATGCGCGACATTGGGATACATTTCAATGTGAACAAGATGCTATCGGCGGAGACATACTCGAACAGGATCAAGGAAGGAGGCCTCACTTTCCTGGAGATGGCCTACATGCCGATGCAGGCATACGACTTCGTCCACCTTAACCGCGAATTCGGATGCGTGCTCCAGATCGGCGGCAGCGATCAGTGGGGCAATATCGTTGCAGGCTCGACGTTGAACAGGAAGCTCAATAACGTATCCGAAGATGAACGTGCTTACGACAAAGACCTTTTCGGCCTCACTTGCCCTCTGCTGATGACAAAGGACGGCAAGAAGATGGGCAAAACGGAGAGCGGGACTCTTTGGGTCGCAAGGGAAAAGACGACGCCTTACGATTTCTACCAGTACTTCTACAATGTAGATGACGAGAATGTCGAGCTTCTCTTGAAGCTTTTCACCAGGCTTGAACTTGACCGGATAAAGTCCGTCTGCTCCACTGATATTGTAGCCGCCAAGAAGCTCATGGCTTATGAGATCACCAAGCTGGTACACGGCAAGGAAGAGGCCGACAAAGTCGTGGATGCGGTTTCGACTCTGTTCGGAAAGAACGACAGCGTCGAGAACCTTCCGTTCGTGAAAGTGCCTTTCGAAAGGATAAGCAACGGAGCCAAGCTGGTAGACCTTCTAGTCGAAGTGGGCTTCCTCCCCTCAAGGTCGGAGGCAAGAAGGATGATCGACCAGGGCGCGATAACGCTGGACGGCGAAAAGGTAGGAAGCATCGACCAGACAGTAGGCAAGTCCGATTTCGGCAAGGGTTATATTATAGTGAAGAGAGGGAAGAAGAACTTCCTGAAGATTGAAGTTTAGCTACAAAGAACGGAAACAAGGAAGATGCGGCACAAAGTCGCATCTTCATTGCTTCTGCAGGCGAACTGCAGCAGAACCGCGTCATTTAGCTGTATAAGACGGCAGGCATGAAATAAGCCGGAAACCACGTATTCTTCAGCCTATTTCAGCTTTCCCCTGCAGTCGATCGGTATTTCTTCTACTACCTGTCCTTCAGAACAGATATACGCCATCTCGTGCAGGTTTACGACAGGGCAGATGTGATTCGGGATTATCTCCAGCTTATCCCCCACTTTAAGCGAATCGTGCAGCTCTTTGCTGTAGATTATCGCGTGCTCGTCGAAAACCTTGAATACCTGTACCTCCGGCCAGCCCTTGACCTGCCCGAGCCCTTTGGTGGCAGTGAAACCCTTCGCCCTCGTCTGTGCTGTAATGCCTTTTGCCCCTACGTCCGTTATGATTCTTTCGGGCGTCGGCAGGCTTATCACCGTAGTAAGGACGGAAGCTGCGTTGCGATCATATCCCCCATAGGCGTTTGCCTGGGCCGCGTCCATGAAGATGTAGGTGCCCGGCCTTATCTCGGTAACGCCATCAAGCACCGGGAAATCGTGCAACAAAGAAGGAGTAGAGCCTATGCTGACAGTCTCAAGCGGGAAGCCCATTTCCCTTGCTACATCCGCAAACCTTAAAGTCCTCTTCTGGGATTCCATGTGTATGTTTTCGCATACTGAAACGTCCTTCGCACCATAGGAATGCCCATCGTGGGAGAAGATGCCCTTTAGATGTATGCTATCGCAGGTTTTGAGGTAATTCAGCAGCCCAATGAAGCTTTTTTCCTCTATTACGCCGGAGCGCTCCTCTCCTACTTCTATCTCTATAAGAACCTCGGCCTTCTTCCCGAAGCCGTTGAACGCGTTTTGTACCTGGTTCGCCTGGGCTATGCTGTCCAGTCCGAAAGAGACGTCTGCTTTCTCAGCAAGCTTTCTTATGCGAAGTAGCTTGACCTCGCCGACTATCTCATTGGCGATGAATATGTCGCTGAGGCCATTCGCAGCCATTACCTCCGCCTCGCCTACTTTGGCCACCGTAATGCCTTTTGCGCCGAGCTTCTCCTGCAGAAGAGCCAGACGTGAGGATTTATGAGTCTTCGTATGCGGCCTCAAGGAAACCCCGCATCGGTCGGCGTAACCCTGCATGTCCGACAGGTTGCGCAACATGATTTCCCTGTCTATCAATAGTGCCGGTGTATCCAGGTCAAATGCTTTCATGCGGTGCCTCCCATAAGAAAAGCGATTCGCTGATACGTTTCCTGTTTTAGTGCCATTGTTTTGTTTCTACGATTCTATCATGCACTTCCTCGATAGATGTCTCCATATCATCGTGCAGGTTAGGACATAATTGAATCTAGATTTGAACGCAGTTACGATGGGAAAAGAAACCCTGTAGAATTGAGATGCTTGGGCTGCAGTCCATGGAAATGGAAAGGTTGTGTATGCATGAAGGTCATTATAATAGGCGGCGTAGCAGGAGGAGCTTCTGCCGCTGCCAGGTTGAGAAGGCTAAACGAGGAAGCGGAGATCATAATCCTGGAAAGGGGACAGCATATTTCGTACGCCAACTGCGGCCTCCCATACCATATCGGAGGGGTCATCGAAGACGTAAGCCAGCTGCTCCTTCAGACGCCCGAAAGCTTCAAGGCCCGTTTCAACGTGGATGTAAGGGTATTGAACGAAGCGGTCAGGATCGACAGGGTTAATAAGACCGTTACAGTCAAGGATTTGTCCACAGGGCGTGTTTACGAGGAAAGCTACGATAAGCTTATCCTGTCCCCCGGAGCTAAGCCTATTAGGCCGGGTATCAAGGGCCTGGACCAGGAAAAGGTCTTCGTGCTTAGGGATGTGGCAGATACAGTGAGGATATCCGCATTCGTAGAAAGGACTAGACCAAGGAAGGCGGCGATAATAGGCGGAGGCTATATCGGGATCGAGCTTGCCGAGAACCTTCATAACAAGGGGTTGGATGTCACCGTACTAGAGATGGCTGACCACATCATAGCGCCTTTGGACATAGAAATGGCCCATATAGTGGAAGACCACATACGCCAGCTTGGCGTGGACCTCCAGCTTGGCTGCCAAGCGTCCGTAATCGAAGACAAGGGTAACTGCATGCTCCTTTCTTATAGCAAGGGTGCCTTGGATGCCGATATGGTTTTGGTATGTACGGGAGTGGTTCCTGAAAACGCCCTTGCAGTCGGATGTGGGCTTGAACTCGGCTTCCGCGGAACGGTCGCAGTTGATGACCGCATGTTGACCAGCGATCCGGACATTTACGCAGTCGGCGACGTGGTGGAAATCGACGAATTCCTGACGAAGGACAAACGGCACATACCGCTTGCAGGGCCTGCCAATAAGCAGGGGCGGATCGCTGCGGACCAGATATGCGGGATTGATTCCCGGTACAAGGGTACGCAAGGGTCGACCGTTTTGAAGGCCTTTGACCTTACAGTCGCATGTACAGGCATCAATGAGGCTACGGCAAAGAGAGCCGGGCTCAACTACGACAAAGTCTATCTGAGCGCAGGTTCGCATGCAGGTTATTACCCGGGGGCCAAGGCTTTGGCGATGAAAGTCCTGTTCGACAAATCTGATGGCAGGATTTTGGGTGCCCAGATAATCGGAGAAGAGGGCGCTGACAAGAGGTGCGATGTCTTGGCTGTGGCGATCCGAGCCGGGATGAAATCAGCCGACCTTACAGAGCTGGAGCTTTGTTATGCGCCGCCCTACTCCTCGGCTAAGGACCCCGTGAACATGACCGGGTATGTCATTGAGAATATCCTGGGCGGCAAGGTCAAGAATTTCCACTGGGATGAGCTCCATAAGCTTGACCCAAAAGAGGTGACACTGCTGGATGTAAGGGACAGATATGAGTTTGCCTTCGGCCGGGCAGACGGCTTCAAGAACATCCCCCTGGACCAGCTGCGCTCAAGGATCAATGAACTGGATGCGAACAAAAAGACCTATGTTTGCTGTCGCAGCGGGCTAAGGAGCTACATCGCCTGCCGCATCCTGACGGCTCACGGGATAGACTGCTACAATATTTCAGGGGGCTTTTCTTTCTATGAGCATGTCGTCAGGTGACGCATCAGGCCCGGATGAGCTGACGGGCAGTCGCGGAATACGGAAGTAGAGCAAACGACAGTATTGTTCCTTACAATGATCGGGGAAAAGCCGGAAGAGAAATCGTCCGCTGGCATTGTTAAAGGAAGCACAGCTGGATATAATACTTAATGTCTGTTTCCAGAAAGACCTTGATGCGCCTGTAGCTCAGTGGATAGAGCAACTGCCTTCTAAGCAGTGGGTCGTAGGTTCGATTCCTACCAGGCGCGCCAACGATGCCGATTACCTGAAATCCATTGGAATGAGCCAACGTGGGTTTCCTGTTGGTTTACTTCTATACAGCCTCTGCGCTGTAGATTACGCCCAGTTGATTGATTTCGCTTATGTGCCAGTCTGCTTCGTTTAATCTGATTAACCCGTCCTCGTCCACCAGCACAGTCCCCATGCCGAAGTCCAGCTTTGCGACGCTTATCGTCTTGGGCATGTCGTCAACCATGATGCACTCTACACCCTTGGCCCCGACTAAATCCAGCATGGCTTGGAACCCGTCTATCAGGGGCTTTGCCCTGCATCCGGTGCTTAGGAAATCCACAATCTTCGTGAAGATGCCTCCGTCCAGCCCTAGAGCGTCAATTACCCTTCTCGTATGGTACTCCGAAGAGTTGGTATAGAGCACCTTTTCGTACGGAAGGTCATCAAGAATGCTGGCAAGTACTGGATTGGGCTTGATATATCTGGCCAGGTCTACATCATGGATGTACTCCTGGTACTCTCCCACATCGACGTCGAAATCTTCCATAATCCCGGGAAGAGACAACCCATACTTCCTGACATATCTTTCCCTGGCTTCTTCGGCCTCCTTCAGCGTCAGGCCGTGCTTCTCCGACAGATACTGTATGATCCTGTTCCTTAGCACCTTGTCCAGCCCGCTGGATTTCGGATACAGGGTGTTGTCCACGTCCAACAGAAGGTATTTCCTGTCCTTCATCCTCCACCTCAAATAAAAAATGGCCGTGCACGGCCATGTGCGTCCCGGCACATCAAACTATCTTTAGCCTTCCCTCTTCTCCAGGTACTTCTCGACCTTGCGCTTAATCCTCTGCAAGGCGTTGTCTATGGATTTTATATGCCTGTCGAGGTCGTCCGCTATCTCCTGGTACGACCTTCCGTCCAGGTAAGATACGAGCACTTTCATCTCGAGGTCGGACAGGGCTCCGGTCATCTCGGATTCCATGTCCTGCATCTCCTCGTGGCTGATGAACATCTCCTCGGGATCCGCCACATGGTTTCCGGAGAGCACGTCCATCAGCGTCCTGTCCGACTCTTCGTCGTATATCGGCTTGTTGAGCGAAACGTATGAGTTGAGGGGTATGTGCTTCTGCCTTGTCGCAGTCTTTATCGCAGTGATTATCTGCCGTGTTACGCACAGCTCCGCGAAGGATCTGAAATAGACCTGCTTGTCACGCCTGAAATCCCTTATGGCCTTATACAGCCCGATCATTCCCTCCTGGATTATGTCCTCGCGGTCGGCGCCGACAAGGAAGTACGACCTCGCCTTGGACCTTACGAAGTTCTTGTACTTGTGTATGAGATACTCGGCCGCCTCCGTATTGCCGTCCCTGGCATACTCCACGATGGTCTCGTCGGTCAGCATGTTGAAATCGCTATTCGTTTCTTCCTGGTAATCGGCCAAGTGGCACCTCCGGATGCTTGAGACCAACTTAAGCGCCTTTTGAACAAATTGTATAATCCTCTCAAGGCCAAGTCAACGACGCCACAGGGTCATCTGCTAGTCTGCCTGACCCTTTCATATGCTACCAGAGCAAACGAAACGGCAGCGTTGAGCGAAGAGATCTTGCCTAGCATCGGGATCTTCAGTGTGAAATCGCACTTCTCTTCCACCAGCCTGGACATGCCCGTGCCCTCAGAGCCGATAACCACGGCCAAAGGCACCTTCAGGTCCGCCTCCCATATGGTCTGTTCCCCCCCCATGTCGAGCCCGGCCACCCAAAGGCCTGCAGCCTTGGCCTTTTCTATCGCGAAGCTCAGGTTGCTGACCCTGGCGACTGGCGTGTGCTCCAGCGCCCCGGCGCTTGCCCTGGCCACTGCCGACGTCATCTGTGCGCATCTTCTCGATGTGATAACCACGCCGTCCGCCCCCGCAGCGTTGGCGGTCCTTATAATCGAACCCAGGTTGCCAGGGTCCATGATGCCGTCAAGAAACACGAGGAACAAAGGCTCCTTCCTTCCCAGCGCAAGGTTGAAAAGGTCGTCGAGCTCCGCATAGTCGAAAGGCGCCACAGAGCCTACGACGCCCTGGTGGGTCATGCCTCCCGACATCCTGTCCAGGGCGGCCCTTTCCACTAACTGGACGATGACCCCGGCCTGTTTGGCCAGCGCTCTTATCTCCGATGCCTCCCCTGCCTTCTCGGAACCGATGGCGATGGATATGCGGTTGAACTGCCTTCCTGCAAGCAGTGCCTCCTTTACGGCGCGCGGCCCCATCAGAAGGTCCCTGTCCTCATGAACCTCTGTCGCCTTGCTCTCTACCCTATTCGGCACCACCGGCTTCGTTGCCCGTTTCGGCGCAGCACTCCTTTCAGGATTCGCCGGCCTCTCCCTCCTCGCCTTCCTTCCTTCGCCGGCTACCCACGGTTTGCGGTCCCATGGCTCTGCAATGCCATTCCTGTCGCTACGGTCTCTCGTGCCCATTTGCACTCTCCAGTTCATAAGCTTTGTCCATCAATTCGACTAGCCTTGCTTGCCTATCGCTCAGCTCAAGGTATCCGAGCAGCGCCTCAAAGCCCGTGCTGTTCCTGTACTCCGACATGGTGGAAGGGTGGTTGCTCCTCCTGGCCCTGGTCCTTCTGCCCCTTTTCATGACTGCGAGCTCTTCTTCCGTCAGAAGCTTCTCGAATTCCCCGAGAAGCCGGGCCTGCCCTGCGGCGCTGGTCAGCTTCAGGGCCTTGGTATGAAGCGACCTTGCAGTTACGCAGATGCCTTCTTCTAATATCAGCCTGCGCCTTACATATGCCTCCCAGACGGCATCGCCAAGGTAGGCGAGCGCAAGTGCTGAGATCTCGCACGGCTTGAAGCTATTTCCGCTCAAGCTTCCACCTCGCCCCGTCTCTTGTATCCTCAACCGTGATGCCCAGCTCCTTGAGCCCGTCCCTGATGAAGTCCGACATGCCCCAGTCCTTCTTCGACCTGGCCTGGGCCCTGATGCTTAATATCAGCTCCATGAGCGAGCCTGAAAGGTCTTCGCACTCGGGAAGCCCGGCTGCAGCCTTCGTCTCCAGGGTGGCCTCGTCCATGAAGCCCAGCACCGAACCCATGGTCCAGAGCTTGGATGCAGCATATGCCGCCGCCTTGGCCGCTTCCGGACGCCTGTCACCGGACGCCGTCCACGAATTGACCGCCCTTGAGAGCTCATGCAGCATGGACATGGCTCCCGAGGTGTTGAAATCGTCGTCCATGAAATCGCAGAAAGACTTCATAGACGAGTCTGCCGCTTCCGTCAGGGCCTTGGCAGCCTCATCCTTTACTGTCAAAGCATCGCGGCCCATCTTGGCCGCGTCCCTGATGTCCTGAGGCGACAGCCCGAAGGCCTTCATGGCGTTGGTGATGCATTCCTCCAGCTTAGTCAGGGCTTTCAGGCACATCTCCAGCTCATCAAGCCCGAAGCTTATCGGCTGGCGGTAGTGGCTTGCAACAAGGTAATACCTCACTGCCTTGCCCGGGTATTTCTTCAGTATGTCCCTGACGGTGAAGAAGTTGCCCATGGATTTGCCCATGCGTTCCCCGTCGACGTTCACCATCGCGTTGTGCATCCAGTACTTGACGAACTCGCCTTTTCCGAGGCTTTCGCTCTGGGCTATCTCGTTTTCATGGTGGGGGAATATCAAATCGCTGCCGCCCAGGTGTATGTCCACCTTGCCTCCAAGATAGCCCGCTGACATCACCGAGCATTCGATGTGCCACCCGGGCCGTCCTGGGCCCCATGGGCTGTCCCACGACGGCTCGCCCGGCTTTGCGCTCTTCCACAGCACGAAGTCCAGTGGGTCGTCCTTCTGTTCGGACACGTCCACCCGGGCCCCCGACTTCAGCTCGTCCGGGTTCTGCCCTGACAGCTTGCCGTAACCTTCGAAGCTTGACACGTCGAAATATACATCTCCGCCGCTTTCATAGGCATGACCCTTGGCCATAAGGTCTGCGACGGTCTTCACTATGTCTTCCACGTGCTCAGTGGCCCTCGGCTGGAAGTCTGGCGCTCCCACGCCAAGAGCTGCCCTGTCGTCGAAGAAAGCCTTGGTGTACTGCTCGACCACATCCTTGGTCGAAACGCCTCGCTCTTTGGCGCGCGCTATTATCTTGTCCTCGATGTCCGTCACGTTCTGCACATATGTGACTTCATAGCCCCTGAACTTCAGGTATTTCCTTATCATGTCGGGGATTACGAAGGCCCTTGCGTTGCCTATGTGGAAATAGTCATAGACAGTCGGCCCACAGCAGTACATCCCTACCTTGCCTTCGCGGTAGGGCGAGAAATCCTCCTTGCGCCTGGTCATTGTGTTGTAAATCCTGATTGCCATCAATATACCTCCGGATAGCGGGTCTTGCCTACTTCTTGCCGCCCTTGCGAGGCCTGGTCTGGAAGTAGGCTATGGTTACTGACAATACGGCGGCCACTACGACCAGCCCCGCCGGGAAAATCCAGGAGGAGTTCTTCTCCAGGAAAGTGGGCGCCTTCTCCTCCTTGTCTAGGTAGCTTAGGAGCTTCTCCAGCTCCTCATCCGCCTGGGCAAGCGTCTCGGGGTCTACCATCCTCTCCATCGGTTCGACCAGCCACAGCTGCTCGGCCCTCAATGCGGCCAGCTGCATCGGCATGTCCTGGTGGTCGTCGCCGTTCGCCGCGTACCTGACTACGTACTCCGATATCGCCTTCAGGTCGGCTCCTTCCGATGACCTTTCGTAAAGGGCGATCCTGTCTTTTATCACGTCGGCTATCTCCGCGGCGTCGGCTCCAGCGTTCTTCTCTGCGTGCTCCTTGGCGAACGCCACCACCTCAGCTCCCATTTCATAGTGCCCTATCTGCCTTCCCAGCTCGTTGGTGAGAATCAGCTCCTCGGCAGCCATTTTCACATCCTCGTCGGAAAGGTCTACGCCATTCAGCTTCTCGTATGCCTCAATGGCTATTCCGAGCACCATGAAGCCCGGGACCGGTTCCGCCGAGCTCAGGCTGAAGATCGTGTTCCGGGCTCCGGCAGTATACAGCGCGTTTGCGTAGGCCACAGGCGCGATGTCGTTGTTGGACTTCGTCACCCAGACTCCGCCGTTCTCGTTCTTCTTAAGGAAAGCGGCGGACACCCCGACGGGCCCCATCTCCTCAGGCGTGAGAAGGCCCTGGTAGGGTTCAGTCTCTCTGTCCCTTGCCACGACGAAAGGTTCGACCCCCTCGCCTGCCTTCTCCTGGCCGCTCTGCGTCGATGCGCCAAGCTGTACCTTCATGAGCGCCTTCTGCGGGTCGGTGAGCTTCTCGCCGTAACCCAGGATCATATCCTTCGCGTATCCAGCCCCGAAAGCGGTGCCTATGGCCGCCATTGAGAGGATCAGGACAAGTGCCGTTGTTAAACTCTTCTTCATTCGAACACCTCACCTAGCATAAGCATATAATACAACAAAAGGGCGCCGGTTTCTCGCCGGCGCCCTGATATGGTCCCGTCCCTACTCCCTGATCAACAGCAGCACCGCATATGCCTGCATTCCCTCTCCCCGCCCTACGCCGTCCATGCCTTCGTTGGTCTTCCCCTTCACGTTTACCGCATCCTCTTCTATGCCCAGCGCATCGGCTATGTTCCTTGCCATGAGGTCGGCATATCCTGATATCTTGGGCCTTTCGGCAATAAGGGTGCAGTCGCAGTTGATCGCACGATAACCCATCGAGCCTGCCGCAGAAACCGCCCTTTTCAGCAGTTTGAGGCTGTCGGCGTCCCTGAACTCCGGGTCGTCGTCCGGGAACATCCTTCCGATGTCGCCCAGCTTCGCCGCCGATATGATGGCGTCGGCGACCGCATGGCATATCAGGTCGGCGTCCGAATGGCCCTTCAAGCCGGCGGCGCCGGGAATTTCCACTCCTCCCAGCACGAGTTTCCTGGTCTGGTCGATCCTGTGCGAGTCGTAGCCGAAAGCCACTTTGAGGCCCAGATGCTTACTCATCGTAACCCGCCTCCCTGTTCCTCCTCTGCGCTATGTGCTCGGCTATGGCAAGGTCGAGCGGGCTGGTTATCTTGATGTTCTCCTCGGAGCCATGCACCAGCGCCGGCCTTATCCCCTGGTTCATGACAAGGGTGCAATCGTCTGTGGCATATGAGCCGGAACCGATGGCCTCTGCATGCGCGGCCATTATTAGGTCCCTCTTGAAGGCCTGGGGCGTCTGTATGTGCCACAACCTGGACCTGTCGGGTATCTCGGCGAGGCGTTCCCCGTCGGTCGATATCCCGATCGTATCCTTGGCCGGCATGGCTGCAGTGGCGGCGCCGTGCCTCCATGCCGCCTCCAGCACGTCCCTCATGGTCTCTTTCCGCACAAAGGGCCTTACTGCGTCATGGATAAGCACGATATCTATGTCGCCGTCGGTCTGCATGATTCCGTTGTATACGGAAATCTGCCTCCTTGCGCCGCCCTCCGCCACCCTTGCTTCCAGGTTAAGTCCTTCCAGAAGCTCCTCCGCCCTGGAAAGCCAGCCCTGCGGAAGGACCAGCACAAGTTCGTCGAACAACCCGCTTTCGGAAATCTTCTGCAGCGTCCACCACATTATCGGCTTTCCTGATATCCTGAGGAACTGCTTGGGCACATTGGAACCCATCCTCAGGCCGGAGCCGCCGGCGACTATGATCGCCGCGCATTTGAGGCGGGCCTGGCCCGCTTCATGATCCATTCGTACTCATCCTTCCTTGAGCTTAGTGAAAATCATCCGGCCCGCAGAGGTCTGCAGCACACTTGTTACGGTGACGCTGAGCTCCTGTCCCAGCATCTTCTTTGCCCCTTCGATGACTATCATGGTCCCGTCGTCCAGGTAACCGACGCCCTGGCCGTGCTCCTTGCCCTCCTTGATGACTGTCACGCGGATCTCTTCCCCCGGCAGCACCATGGGTTTGACCGCGTTGCTCAGCTCGTTGACGTTGAGCACGCTGGCCCCCTGGAGGGTAGCGGCCTTGTTAAGGTTGTAATCCGTTGTCACAAGGGACGCTGAAAGGCTCCTCGACAGCTTTACCAGGCTGACGTCCGTGTCCTGGTCCTCCTGGGGGAACGCCATCACCCTCAGGTCCAGCGAGGCGTCGTCCTGCATCCTCTTTAACACGTCGAGCCCTCTCCTGCCCCTTGCCCTCTTGAGCTGGTCGGAGCTGTCCGCGACCTTCTGCAGCTCGTTTATTACGAACTCGGGGACTATTAGGGTGCCGTCGAGGAAGCCGCTCCTTGCTATATCCAGGACCGCCCCGTCGATGAGCGAGCTCGTATCCAGGATCTTCGCCCCTGTCCTGCTATAAGGCTTGTATCCCCCGTACCTGCCGGGCCCCCCGCCGGGGACGGTCCCTCTCATC
>JAGOKM010000114.1 GCA_017994615.1 Bacillota bacterium
GTTCTACGCAGGGCAGAGGATAACCGTGGAGGCAAGGTCCGGATTGATAGCTGACGGACAGTCCGAGATGATAAGGTCGGTATTCAGAAGGTACAACGTCCCGTGCGCGGTAGCCGACGTTAAGGCGGCCTCCGAGAAGGCGGCAGCCCTTATAACCCAGACGGCCCTTAACGACGAGACGCCTCCTACGAGGAAGGACCAAAGGCATGGCAGGAAGCCCGCGTCGGCGCCAGTCGCGATATATGAGGGGGACCTGGTGCCGGGCAAGTCCATAATGTGCGACGGGAGCGTGGTGATACTAGGAGACGTCCTGCCCGGAGGGAGCGTGCGGGCCGGCGGCGACGTAATAATCACCGGAATCGCGGGCGGTACCGTCTGTGCCGGCTGGCCTGACGACAGGTCAGCAAGGATAATCGCGGGGGGATTCGCGGCGGGGAGGTACTTGGTCGGTCCCATGGAAGTCGAACTTAAGCGGGCTTGCGGCTCGTCCGTTCGCATGATGGCGATAAAGCTCGGACCTGAAGGGCTGTTCCTGCAGGAGGGCGAAGCGGGCTTGGTGTCCAGGAGAGGGGAAGGGAATTGAATCTATTGAACAGGAAGATGCTAAGGGACGTCGACCTGCTGTTGGTGATAGTGACCGCGGCGGCGTTCGCGTACGGATGCGTGGTGCTGTACAGCGCGACGTACGCTCAACCGTCCCTTACGTCGTCCGATCCTCTGTCGATGGTCAAGAAACAGGCCGTCGCAGGGCTGATCGGCCTGCTGCTCGCGGCCTTCTTCATGATAATCGGGCACCGCATACTGCAAAGGACGCACCTTATGGTATACGCGGGGTCCATCCTGCTTCTAGTAGCGGTTACTCTCGTCGGCACAAGGGTAAGAGGGGCCCTCGGATGGATAAGGGTGGCCGGGGTCTCGCTCCAGCCGGTAGAATTCGTGAAGTACGGCGTCGCCATCGCGCTCGCAGGGCAGCTGGCAAGGAAAGAAGGGCCGCTGGGAATTGGGGAGATGGTCGTGCCGCTATTGATGGCGGCCGTGCCGACCGGGATAGTGATACTGCAGAACGACCTGGGCTCTGCCCTTGTCTTTATCCCGATGGTCCTGGCCATGCTTTGGGCTGCTGGAGCCGATACGAAGATAGTGCTGGGGCTTATCGCCGCGGGCATCTTCGTGGCCGCGCCGCTGGGCTACTTCCTGTTCCTTGACGATTACCAGAAGGCGAGGATCCTGACCTTCTTCAATCCCGGGAGGGACCCGTTCGGTGCGGGCTACAACGTGATACAGTCGGTAATAGGCATAGGCTCCGGCGGCCTGCTAGGCAAGGGATATACTGGCGGCACGCAGGTGCAGCTGGGTTTCGTCCCGGAGCACCACAGCGACTTCATCTTTACGGTGATAGGCGAGGAGCTGGGTTTCATCGGGGCGGCCGTAGCGCTTCTGGTCCTGATGGCGGTGATATGGAGATGCCTTCGCATCGGTATGTCGACCGAGGACAGGTTCGGTAATCTGATGTGCATAGGCATCTCGACGATAATGGCCACCCACGTGGCGATAAACGTGGGGATGAGCATGGCGATAATGCCCTGCACGGGGATACCGCTGCCCTTCTTCAGCGCGGCTGGGTCATCCGTGATGGCGACGCTGATGGGCCTCGGGATGGCCCAGAGCGTCAGCATGCGAAGGAAGAAGATACTATTTTAGGTCTGAGGGGAAATATGGGAATATATGGGATGAAAGCGGCCTGCGCAGACGGGCCGGAGACAATAAGGAGGCGGCTGGAGCAGAGGATCCTGCCGATGGTGCAGAAGCCTGGCAGGTACGCCGGCGGCGAGCTCGGTGCGATCGGGGCCGACTGGGACAATACAAAAGCGTCCATACTGCTCGCATTCCCGGACGCGTACGAGGTGGGAATGTCCTACCTGGGCTTCAAGATACTATACGACCTTGTGAACTCCCATGAGGGCTGGCGTGCCGAAAGGGCGTACTCTCCATGGCCCGACATGGAAAGGGCGATGAAGAACGAATCCGTCCCGTTGTACGGACTGGAGAGCCTGAGCCCTGCGAAACGCTTCGACGCCATTGGGATAACCCTCCAGTACGAGCTCTCGTACACCAATGTCCTGCAGCTTATCGACCTTTCCGGGATGAGGTTGAGATCATCCGAAAGAGGAGAGGAAGACCCTCTGGTCATCGGAGGAGGTTCCTGTACGGTAAACCCCGAGCCGCTGGCCGAGTTCTTCGACGCCTTCCTCATCGGAGATGGCGAAGAGGCGATGGGCGAGATCATGTGGATTCTGGAGATGAGGCGCTCGCGTACGATATCCAAGAAGCAGGCGCTGGAGGCGCTGTCCGCCCTGGAAGGCTTCTACGTCCCCGCCGTGCATGACCCTTCGAGCGTGAGCATCAGAAGGAGGGTGCTGGACGACTTGGAGAGATTCCCTGCTGCCCTAAGTAACGAGGTCGTGCCGTTCGTGGAGTGCGTTCACGACAGGACCGTCGTGGAAGTCATGCGCGGATGCGAGAGGGGCTGCAGGTTCTGCCAGGCTGGATATATAAACAGGCCCATAAGGGAGAGGAAGGCATCGACGGTGAGGGCCGCCGCATTGGAATCATCAGCGAAGTGCGGCTACGACGAGGTGTCGCTCCTTTCTCTCTCGACGGCGGACTACTCGGCGATAGGCCCGCTGGTGGACAGGATGGCTCCGGAGCTGGCAGAAAAGGGCGTGGCAGTCTCCTTGCCATCCCTTAGGATAGACGCTTTCTCGATAGAGCTCGCACGTAAGGTCGGCACGCACAGGAAGACCGGGCTCACGTTCGCGCCCGAGGCCGGTACCCAGAGGATGAGGGACATAATCAACAAGGGCGTGACGGAAGAGGACCTGATGTCCGCAGCGAGGGCGGCTTTCGAGGCGGGTTGGGAGCAGGTGAAGCTCTATTTCATGATAGGCCTTCCTTTTGAGGCCCTTGAAGACGTGGAGGGGATTGCAAACCTTGCCTTCAAGGTTCTCGCACTGGGAAGGGAGGTGGCCGCAGGAAAGGGAAGGCCGCCGTCGAGGATAAGGATTAATGTAAGCGTCGGTACCCTCATACCCAAGCCGCACACTCCGTTCCAATGGTTGGGCCTTGAGAGATCGGAGATCACCGAAGGTAAGAAGGCGAGGCTGAGGGGCCTTATGAAGGCCAAGGGGATCACGCTTTCGCTTTCGGATGCTTTCACGAGCAAGCTGGAAGCGGTCCTCTCGAGGGGAACGAGGACGATGGCCGGTGTGATAACGAGGGCATATGAGCTCGGTGCCAGGTTCGATGGCTGGGGCGAGTGCATAATGCCCGGGTATTGGATCAAGGCGATGGAAGAGGCGGGCATGGACATGGACACGGAGGCCTCGAGAGGATTCGCCCGCACCGAGCGGCTTCCCTGGGGGCACATAGACACTAGGGTAAGGACGGACTTCCTCGCCTTGGAGTTCGAGAAGGCAAGGCAGGTAGAGAACACCGGAGACTGCAGGTTCACGGCATGCAACCTGTGTGGTGTCTGCGAAGGCGGGATCAAGAACGTGGTTAGGGGCTCGGAGGAGTAGATGGCAGGACATTTCGAGGCAATAAGGATAAGGTACGGCAAGGTGGGCCCGGGGAGATATATATCCCATCTGGACACCATCCGCGCAGTAGAAAGGGCCATTAGGAGAATGGGCCTGCCTGTGTTATACTCCGAAGGGTTCAGCCCCAGACCCAAGATGACGTTCGCCGCCGCGCTGCAGGTGGGCGTAGGTTCGGTGGCGGAACACATGGACGTATTGCTTGAGAGGGGAATCGAACCCGCGGACGTGCTGTGCATGGCGTCGTCCGCGTTCCCCGAGACGATGCCGCTGATAGCGGTAGGTAGGTTTGGAGGCGGTTATGCCCTTCCCGCCAAGATAAGAAGGGCGAGGTATTTGATAAAGCCGTTCTGCCGGGATGAGGCCGGGTGGTCCTGCGGATCGCTGCAAGATGCGATCGAGGCCTTCAAGGCTACACCCTCGGTCACGGTCCTGGGC
>JAGOKM010000017.1 GCA_017994615.1 Bacillota bacterium
TCGCTGTGCTGTATAACCCTGCCGTTCTTTATCGCCAGGACTACAGGCCTCAGGTCGGACGGCATGTTCAGCTCGTCGAATATCTCGTTTACGTCCATGGCGCGGACCACTGGCATCACCCTGGAATAATTCTCAAGATATGCCCTGCCCCTTATTTCGATCACCGGCATCCCTCCAGACGTGCGTCAATAAGAAAATCGCACATCGCCGGCATTGCGTCAACTCCTGGCTGCTGCCTGAACCCCGGTAGATGGCCCTCGCTTGACAGAAGCGCCCGGACGCTGATAGATTACTCGTACATAAGGCTATAGGAACAGGCGATCGAACCCTTGGCCGGGTGAGATGGGGCTGGGCGATTACGCAGCGGGTTTTACCTGCGGGACCGAAAATCATTGATTTCCGGCCCGCAGGTTTTCTCATGCAGGGCCCGGTTCGACGGAGGTTATCGGGATGCCGAGCGGCGCAGCGGACGTAAAGAAAATCAGGGGCCTCGACGAAGGCCAGGTAAAGAAGAGCCGCGAAGAGAACGGCGCAAACGAGCTGCCCCAGAGCAAGGGCCGCACGCTTTTGCAGACGGCGGCCGGGGTCATCAAGGAGCCCATGTTCCTCCTGCTGGTCGCATGCGGCGCCATCTACCTGGCGCTGGGCGACATCAACGAAGCGATGATGCTGCTCTTCTTCGTGTTCGTCGTCATGGGGATAACAATCTACCAGGAACAGAAGACCGAAAGGGCGCTTGAGGCGTTAAGGGACCTCTCCAGCCCCCGCGCCCTCGTGATAAGAGACGGCGTCCAGGTAAGGATTGCAGGGCGCGACGTGGTCAAGGGCGACTTCATCGTCCTTGCCGAGGGTGACAGGGTGCCGGCGGACGGCGAGTTAGTATGGTGCAACAACATGACCGCCGACGAATCGCTGCTTACAGGAGAATCGCTTCCCGTCGCGAAGGCGGCGGGCAAGGGCGACCTGATAGACCGTTCCGGCAAATGGCTGGGAGATCCGGACAATGTAGGGCTCCCTGGAGGTCCGGATAGCCCGTTCGTATTCTCCGGCACGCTTATAGTGCGCGGCCAGGGGATAATGTATGCCAAAAGGGTAGGGACGGCCACCGAGCTGGGGAAGATCGGCAAGGCGCTCGGAGAGCTAAAGCCGGAGGAGACTAAACTCAACCGGGAGACGGGGTCCCTGGTCAAGAAGCTGGCGGCTATTGGGCTCGCCTTGTTCCTCGTCGTAGTCGTAGTATACGGGTTCACCCATAAGGACTGGGTCCACGGGCTGCTTGCCGGCATCACCCTCGCTATGGCGATGCTCCCTGAGGAGTTCCCCGTCGTCCTGACCATCTTCATGGCGCTCGGGGCATGGCGCCTTTCAAAGAAGAACGTGCTCACAAGGCGGATGCCGGCTATCGAGACCTTGGGCGCGGCGACGGTGCTCTGCGTCGACAAGACGGGCACCCTCACCCAGAACCGCATGTCGGTGGAAAGGCTGTACTCCAACGGCAGGTTCTTCAACCCCGGTGAATGGTCGGAAAAGAACGGCAGCGCCATACCCGAGGAGTTCCACGAGACAGTCGAGTTCGGCCTCCTGGCAAGCGAGAAGGATCCGTTCGATCCGATGGAGAAGGCCTTGAACGCATTCGGCAGGGACTGCCTGATGAACACGGAGCACCTGCACGACGACTGGAAGCTGGTGGAAGAGTATGCCCTGACAAGCGAAATGCTGGCACTTTCCCATGTCTGGATCACCCCGGACGGAAACGGCGGCAGCTACATGGTGGCGGCAAAGGGCGCCCCCGAGGCGATCCTCGACCTGTGCCATATGGAAGAGGAGGGCATGGATTCCGTCATGGAGGCCGCGACCGCGATGGCGAAGGACGGCTTGAGGGTCCTGGGGGTGGCAAGGGCGATATCCAAGGTGAAGGACGGCCTGCCGGACGACCAGCATGAGTTCGAGTTCTCGTTCATCGGCCTCATAGGCCTGGCCGATCCCATCAGGAAGACTGTGCCGTCGGCCATATCGGAGTGCTACAGGGCAGGCATCCGGGTGGTAATGATAACAGGCGATTATCCCGGCACAGCGCGCTACATAGCCAAGCGCATAGGCCTCGAGCCGTCCGACGTGGTGGTCACCGGCCCCGAGCTTTCCGTGATGGACCAGGCAGAGCTCAGGCGGAAGGTCCACGAATGCTCCATCTATGCGAGGATGGTGCCTGAACAGAAGCTGAAGCTGGTCGAGGCCCTGAAGGCCGAAGGCGAGGTGGTCGCCATGACCGGCGACGGCGTAAACGACGCGCCCGCCTTGAAGGCCGCAGACATCGGCGTAGCAATGGGCGCCAGGGGAACGGACGTGGCAAGGGAGGCATCCTCTATCGTCCTGCTGGACGACGATTTCACATCCATAGTCTCTGCTGTCCGGCAGGGCAGGAGGATCTTCGACAACCTGAAGAAGGCCATGGCTTACATCTTCGCGGTGCATGTGCCCATCGCAGGGCTGTCTCTTGTGCCTGTGCTGTTCCGCCTGCCCCTGGTGCTCATGCCGGTGCACATAGCCTTCATGGAGCTCATCATAGACCCATCCTGCTCTGTCGTCTTCGAGATGGAGGAAGAAGAGCCTAGGATAATGGACAGGAAGCCCAGGGACCCACGCAAGCCCCTTTTCGGGGGGGACCTCATACGCCTGGGCGTGGCCCAGGGCATAAGCGTGCTGGTCTCGACTCTGGGCTCGTTCCTTGTGGCCATGTTGATGCTTGAAAGGAGCGAAGGCCAGGTGAGGGCCATCACGTTCGCCGCCCTGGTCCTGTCGAACCTCGGGCTGATATCATCCAACAGGTCATGGACGCAGTCGATGATGGCCGTCATGAAGCGCCGCAACGCGGCCTTCGGCTGGGTGCTTCTGGGTTCGCTGGTCTTCCTTGCGGTCGCCTTGTACGTGCCGGCAGCCAGGAACCTGTTCAGCTTCTCCAGCATAGGGGCGATTGACCTTTTTATAGCGTTCGCAGCGTCGCTCATCGGGACGGCATGGTTCGAAGTATATAAGGCGGTCACATCGAGGAAGCCTTGACGGAAACATGACACTCATGCAGCATGCCAGGCTCCGGAGCTTTTACGTTCCGGAGCTTTTTTGTTGACATTTATGACTACGCTAAGTAACATATAAGTGTAAGTTGCATCTAAGGAGGTGATAACATGAAAAGGTTCGACAATATGGGTGACATGCCGTTCGGCGGGCACAGAGGGCCGCACATGGGCATGGGCGGCGGGATGATGATGGGGGAAGGCCGCGGGCAGGGCATGGGCTTCGCCAACATGTACAGGTTCATGGTCCCGGTAGTGGCAGTATGCCTCAAGAAGCTGGGCAAGGCCCACGGATACCAGATAGCCCAGGAGGCAGCGAAGCTGTCCGTGACAGGCAACGCAATCGACGCGGCTGGCGTATACAGGGTCCTTCGGAGGATGGAGGGGATGGGGCTCGTCCACTCCGAATGGGACACGACCGGCGCAGGCCCGGCGAAGCGCAACTACATGATCACAGACGAGGGGGAGGCACACCTCGAGGCGATTATGGAGAGGATGCGAAGGATATCCGCCGAGATGGCGTCACTCATCGGCACCTACGACGACATCAAGGGCGAAAGCCAGCCGGCGGAGTAGTGGGAAAGGGCCCATCGAAACGGAAGCGGGGCAGGCGGCGCGATGCCGCCTGCTCACATTTACCTGCTATCATGTCCATCGGCCGGGAGGAAATCGCCGGCTTTGGTAGAATGCACATTCAAATACATTGCGCGCGCCAGGCGCCAGACGGAGGCAGTTCATGTTCTTCCGCCGCGAAGCAATAGTCCCCGCCCTTGCGCTTTTCGGGCGGAACAGGGAGATAATAAGGCTGGTGGCTGCTGCCGAAGGGCTCGGAGACTGCGATGCCTGGCTGGACCCCAGGGAGCCGGCGCACATAGGCGCAATCAGGTACGAGAACAAGCTCTACATAGCAGGCAATATTTACGGCCACGACGACGATGGCCTCTTAAGGGAATTCCTGAGGGTGACCGTGGCCGAACGAAGGCTTGATGGACATGCCCTGGACGGGATAAAGATCAGGACCTTCGACGAGCGTTTCGAGAAGGCGGTGCTCCAGATACTGAAGGGATGGGATACAAGGAGGGCTGCAAGGGAATATCTTGAGGTTGCCCTTCCGGCCCGGGATGCCGGTCACATGCTTCCGGCCGGCTATTCCTTCAGGGACATAGACGAGGCTCTCATCATGGCGGAAGGCGTTGAAAACATTGACCTTCTAAGGAGCGAATGCGCCTACAGGTACGATTGTACCGGCCACAAGGAAACCGACTATCTGGGCCTGGCAGCGATGTACGGGGATAGCGTCGCAGGCTGGTGCCTGTCGGAGTACATGTGCTCCGCAGGATGTGAAATAGGCATTGAAGTGGTCGAGGGGCATCAGAGGAAGGGCCTTGCGACAGCCATGACGGACGAGTTCTTGAAGAAGGCCCACGTTAAGGGAATAAAGAAGGTGGGATGGCACTGCTACCAATCCAACGTCCCATCGTTGAAAACCGCCATCGCATGCGGCTTCGAAAGGGTGGTCACATACCAGGAGGCGTATATCACGTTTCCTCCTAGCCACCTGGGGTCTATCCCACCGGCCGAGCCATAGGAAAAGCCGCCCTCACGGGCGGCTTGCCTTGCCTTTCGGGCCTAGTTGTCGGAGACCAGCTTGCCGCCTACTGCGAAATCCGTCTTCTTCATCTCGTTGAAGATGATCCTTACGGCTTCCGGCTTGACGCCGAACTCGTTGCAGCAGACTTCGGTGATGCCTTTGACTGCCTTCTGCTTCTGCTCGTAGGTCTTGCCCTCCAGGATGTTGATCTTGATGATTGGCATTTCGACACCTCCATCCGGGTTGTTCGCATACCGCGATGCTTATCGCTATTTTATACCATCGGAGTGCATATATGTGTATTAATTAAGGGATATGCCGCCTTTCATCCGTTCTTCCGTCACGCCGCCCTTCTCGCCCTGGCCGCGTTGCCGATCACCATCACGAATATACCGAGAGCGATGCAGGCTGCACCTGCGTACACCGACGCGCTGAGCACCTCGCCGAGGGATACAGCAGAAAGGACCGCAGCCACGAGGGCCTTTATGAAGAAGACTATGCTGCCGGTGTTGGTTGAAGTCATATCCATGCCGCGGAAATATGTGACATAGGCGAGGCCGGATACCACGATGCCCAGATAGGCAAGGTAGATGTAGTCGCCTGAGGATATGCCGCCCAGGAGGTCCAGCCCCGTCGCCGAAGCATATATCCCCAGGACCAGCGAGCCTGCCAGTATTGCTGACGATGTAACAAAGAGGCTGCCCAGCTTCCTTGAGAGCTTGCGAGCGAGCACTATGTAGAGGCCGAAAAGCAGGACAGATGCAAGAGGATAGAGCACGTTGGCGTCGAAGCCGGCGCCGAAGGGCCTTACGATGAGGGCCATGCCCGTCATACCCAAGGCGATGAATGCGGCCTCCACCTTTCCCAGCCGCTCTTTGAGGACAATCGCAGCAAACGTCGCGATTATCATGGGGTTGGCGGAGAAAATGAAGGCGACGAGAGATGCTGCCACCTTGGTGACGCTGAACTGCAGGAGGGTCATCGAAACGGGGATGAGGAGCGTGCCCAGAAGGGTCACTGAAAACAAGTCGGACACCCTGACCGGCGTCTTCCTCCTCCTTACGTCCAACAGCCCGAAGGGCAGTATCACCAGCCCGCCGATGAGGAAGCGCAGGAAGCTCATCTGCATGGGCGCCAGGTGCTTCATCAGCTTTGAGATCACCTCGAGCGTCCCGAAGTTGATGCCGGTGAAGACCAAGAACGAATAGCCTAGGAGACTTTGCCTTTTCTGCCCGAGTGCCTGCATGAGCTACCTGCCTTATCTTTGTGCGTCATAAGAGGGATATGCATCGCCAACGCAATGCGGGCTGGCAATCCAGCCCGCAGCAGCTTGGAGGCATGAAGGCCTTTACACTGGCAACGGCTGCGCGCTGCCCTTCATGAACTCCACTTTGAAATCCTTTATTATGAAGCCGCTTTTGGGGTTCGCAGGGTCGTCCGCGAAGTTGCAACCTGACAGTATGCTGACCATCATGTATTCCGACGCGTAGTTTACGATGTCGAACCTGGCGACGGTCCTGCCGTCTATCTCCAGGTGGACGTTCGACCCTTTTTTCTTGAGCACCAGCCTGTTCCATAGCGTCTTGTCGAGCCCAGGCACCTCGCCCGGGAGCCCCTCCTCCCCCAGAGGTTCGAACGGCGTGCTGCCGTCGTGCCAGTCTACCGCATAAGCGTGCTCGGTGTCCAGGGCCAGGTCCCTCATCTGTATGCTTATCTGGTCGGTGAAGGTGCCCGAATAGGGCGGTGCGTTGGTCAGTGCGATCTCGAGGAACCCCGACTTGTCCGGCTGGGCGGGCAATTCAGGATGCTCCGGGTCGGCGGGCACCTCGGGTGTCATGCCGAGCCAGATGTTCGCCGTAACCGTGAAGTCGCCGCTGAACATGAAAGGCGCAGTCAGCCAAAGCCCGTTGGTATAGTAGCCGAACTCGTTGATGCCGCCTATGCCCTCTCCATCGATTAGCCACTCTCCCTCGGCGTTCAAGGTCGCCTGCTCCTGCTTGAAGCTGAAGAAGTACGATGCGTCGAAACAGCCCGCCAAAGAGGCTGCCAATGCAATCGCCAGCACGATTGCGGCTGTCCTGTACAGTTTCATGTGAGTCGCTCCTTATCCCGGACCGGATCCCGTCCGGTTACTTCCCTGTCGAATAGTATAACGAAATGCGAAGGCAGTATGTCAGTCCCCCTCATTGCCTGCCGCGGCATCGTCCTCGATGGCCCTCAGATGCTCGTTTGCAAGTAATATGAAGTCCTCCTTGCCGAAGCTTCCCGACTTCGGGGCCATCAGGATTTCGGCCCTGCCTATGGTAAGCACCGACGGCACCCCCGGGGCGATCTCCTTCAGCACCAGGTTGCCTATTATGCCCAGCGCGTCGCATATGTTGCCCGAAGTCTCGCCGCCCAGGACGATGAGCCTGGAAAGCCCGGTCCTTCTGACGACCTCGGCAGTTATGCGCGCCAGGGCCGAGCCGATCAGCCTTCCGGCCTCCCTCTCGTCCAGCCCGGCCGCGGCGGCTGCCTTCTTAGCCTTCCTTACCTTCTCCGGTTCGTTCTCGGACTGGACTATGAAGTCCCTGCCCTCAGCTATCTCATATGCCGCCTTGCCGGCGATCTCATCTAACAGCCCTCCCACGCGGGTTGGATCCAGTAGGGCCTCCGATTCCAGGGCTAGGGCAGGGATGCCAGCTGCCCTGGCGTGCTCCACCTGCAGCCTCGTCTGGGGTGTCACGCTCCCTGCGACTATGAGGGTGCCTGCTTCACGCTTCGGTCGGGCCATCAAAGCCCTGGGTATGCCTTTGCCCCTGCCGGGCAGCCACTTTGGCAGTTCCTCGCCAATCGCCGAGCTTCCGGCCAGCATTCTCTCGTCCTTCAGGGCCCCCGCTATGGCATTGAGCGCCTCCTGCGAAACCACGTCGAAGACCACATACTGGAAGGCCCCCCGCAGGCCTTCAATCGCTGCTTTTATTGCCGGCACTCCCTCGGATACGACCTGGCTTCCTATCAGGGCCACGGACCTCTTCGTCTGTTTCCGCAGTATGGATGTCAGGTCCGATTCCTTCGCAGGGTGGATGGGGTCGTCCTTGAACTCTGATTCCTCCAACAGCCTTCCGTGCACATAATGTAGGCCGTCCCTCGTAATCCTCCCGTTCCTCGGGAACCCCAGTACCACGGCGCAGAAATCGGCCCCGAGCTCGTCCATCATGGCGTCGAACTCGGCTCCGATGTTGCCTCGGAAGACAGAGCATGTCTTCTTGTGGAACATGCCGCAGCCGGCCTTCACAAGAGTAGACGTAGCCGCCCTCACCTTCTCATAGGCGAGCGCTTCGGGGTCAAGCCTGCTGTTGGTGTTGAGGACGACGACGTCGGCTTCCTTGTCGATGATCGAGGCATCGTCGTAGACTGAGTATACGTAGCACCTGTAGCCGTTCATGGCGAACATCACGCCGATGTCGTTGGCGCCTGTGTAATCGTCCGCCACTACCCCGATCATGCGCCTTTCTCCGCGCCCCATCGAGCCGTCCGGCATAGTGCACTCGCTGTCCATGTCAGCCGCCATATGTGAGGTTCCTGTACGCAGACTCCGACAGGAGCTTGCGCATGCACTCTTCGCTCATGGGCGCAAGCTCTATGTTCGCAGCCTTTGCCGTAATAATCATCCTGCAAAGGAACTCCAGGGTATCAACCTTGTTCAGGGCCTTGCGCATCGTGTCGGCAGATACTATCACGCCGTGGTTCTGCATCATGATCACGTCCGATTCCCTGGCCGCTGAGCCTACTGCCTCCACCAGCTCGTCGCTCCCTGGGACCAGGAACGGTATCCATCTGATCTTCTGCAGCAGTGCGGCCGATTCGATGAAAAGGCCTATGGGAAGCTGCATCGAAGGCCCTGCGGCTGCTATGAGCGAAGTGTACGGCGGTGAGGTGTGGATTATCGCCTTTGCCTTCGGATCGCTCCTGTACATCGCCGCGTGTACCCTGTGCTCCTTTGAGGGCTTGATCGACGATACCAGGGGCTCCCCTGTTATCCTGCACAGGGCCAGCGTGTCCGTAGACAGGCCGCCCAATGTCGCGCCCGATGCGCTTATGAAAAACGAGTTTTCGTCGAACCGGGCGCTGATGTTGCCAGTGCTTCCCCATGCAAGCTGGTGGTCTATCAGGTACTCGCCGGTCGTCACTATGTCGTGCCTTGGATCAGCTGCCATTTACATGCACCTCCCGGGGGGCTGGATGCCGCCCATGAAACGTCCCTACATTCTCTTCCTTCCGTCGACGTAATCCATTATATCCTTTATCCGCACAGGCGCGCCCTTGGCGTTGAGCAGGCACCTGGCTTCTGCTTTTGCAAGGTCTTCCGCCTCGTATCTCCCCATGCCGGCGATCTTCCTTGCACCAATCAGGTTGCCTACGGCAAGCCTTCTGTTTATGCCCCTTATGTCCAGCTCGATTCCGGCCATGCAGGAGGGGTGCTCGCAGAATTCGCACCTGGACGCCATCCTGGCCGGCTCCGGCCGCCTTTCCCCCCACTGCGGGTTATCACCCGCGGGCGCCGGGTCTTCCGGCTTGAATACCCGTACGTAATCCTTCATTCCTTCCCTGTATTTGAACTGTGCCAGGCCCTCTTTCCTGAGTACTGCGTTGGCTGCGGCTATGCCCGATACCGTTACCGTCGGGGTGCCGGTCCCCAGGGTCGTGGATTCGCCGCAGCAGTACAGCCCCTCTATTCCGGGATCTATCCTGAGCCTTCTGAGCATGTGCTGCCCCATCGCCTGCAATGGCCCGGCCACGGCGCCGCCGTTCTTCATGGTGTATTTCTCTATGGTAAGCGGCGTAGACAACTCCTTATGGACGATTCCCGCCCTGAAGCCGGGGAACTGCCCTTCCATCCTTTCGACGAGGCGCTCCTCCTCCTCGGACTTCATCCTGGAATATTCATCTGATGCGCCGTAAGCGTGCTTATAGGCAGGCCATTTCTTATAGGTAGGCCCTATCGCCATGACTGTGTGATAACCCTCAGGACAGATGCTCGGATCGTCGATGCTGAAGATATAGGATGTCACCTCGTCCTCGTCGAGGCCGCCCCTGCTCGCCAGGAGCGTGATGGGGGACGTCCCTTCGGGGATGGCATCCTTCCTCACCAACGCGTACAGGATTACGCTCGGGTACGACGCCCTCAGCCCTTCGGCCCACTTCCTCCTGCCCTCATATGCCGCATAACCCTTAAGCAGCTTGCCATACAGGTTCCACACGGTGCCCGAATATATTACGTAATCCGCCTCGATGACGGCCCCGTCGTCCAGCTCGACCCCCTTGACCCTTCCGCCTTCCATCAGGATCCTGGTCGCGGTCCTGCCGTAGATGAAATCTCCGCCGTTCTCCTCTATGGACTTCTCCATCTTGCCAGGCACGAAAAGCGTCGAGCCCTTGGGGTAGTAGCTTCCTCCGACGTGGTTGTCCACGAACATGATGGCAGCCAGTATGGCGGGGGTCTCCGATACGTCCGTGTAGCAGTAGGTGGAGGTGAGCTTGTTGAAGTAGTTGAGGACCTCTCCGTCGTCGAAATAGCGCTTGAGGAGCTTCTCTGTGCTCAGGTTCAGGAACGACAGGAACTTCATATAGGATACGGGGTGCTTGAGCACCTGCCTCAGCCCGTCGGCCGGCGAGGTCTGGTCGGGCGTCGTATAGGTCGGATTGCCCGCTATAACCTTGTCGTATATGTCCCGCATGTCTGCGTAGAACCTCTTGAAGCGGTCCCTCTGGCCAGGGAAGACCTTGTCCAGCTCGCCGATGTATTCATCGATGTCTGCGTGGAAGCGGATGCGCTGCCCGCGGTAGACTACGTCGTACAGGGCGTCGTGCTTCGCCACGTCTATGGGCTCCTCAAGGCAGTTGAAGATGAACCTGTGGGAGTTGAATCCCTTCTCGCCGAAGCCGTACATCATAGCCGACCCCTGGTCGAAGATGGCACCTTCCCTTTTGAAGATGCCGCAGCATCCGCCCGGCTTGAACGTGTGCTCGACCACAGTGGCCTTAATTCCCCTCTTCGCCAGCAGGCCGGCTGCCGCCAGCCCCGAAAGCCCCGCTCCGATTACAATCGCCCTCGTTGCCATCCCGACACCTTTCCTCCTGCCCCAGGCAGGCGATGACCTATCAGTTTATATCGGCAGCTTTTAATATTTTATCAGTGTGTTCGCATAGTAACCAGCCCGCCTCGTAATGCGGATGTTGCGTAATTACTGTAACTTCACCTTGTAGGGTAGTTTTCCTTCTGTTAATCTGGTCTTGAGGTGGTTCGCTTGGACACAAGCGTGTTTTCGCTAATCAGGGCCAGGTACAATACCCTTTCACCCGACCAGGGGAGGATAGCCGACTACGTCCTGCAGAACCCCAAGCTCGTAATGCTGGGTTCCCTTGCCGACGCCGCCGCCGCCTGCAAGGTGAGCGAGACTACGATCATCAGATTCCTCAGGAAGCTGGACTATTCCTCCTACCAGGTGTTCAAGGTGAACATCGCCCAGGAGCTCTCATCGTCAAAGACTAGCGCCGTGTACGAGGAGGTCTCCGTCGACGACGACACGGAGCTGATCATGAAGAAGGTGGTGCAGTCCACCGTCCGCTCGATAACGGACAGCCAGCAGGTCATCAAGCCCGCCGACATCGACAAGGTCATCGGGATGCTGATGAACGCCCGCAAGGTCCTGATCGTCGGGGTGGGGGCATCGGCGGCCATAGCCAACGACTTCTACCACAAGATGCTCAAAGTGGGGCTCAACGCCGTGGTATGCAACGACCCTCACCTGATGAACATAATATCCATGGGCCTTACGAAGGACGACCTGATAGTCGCCTTCTCCCACTCCGGCGAGAGCCGCGAGATACTAAGCGCCGTAACGCTTGCGAAAGAGCAGTCCTGCCCGGTCGCGGCCGTCACCAGCTTCCCCAAATCGCGCCTTTCGGGCCTTGCCGACGCCGTCATCCTCAGCTCATCGCTCGAGACGCAGCTTCGCTCGGACGCCATGACTTCCCGCATAATCCAGCTCGTCATAATCGACATACTGCACATAAGCCTTGTAGTCAGGCTGGGTTCGAAGGCAGAGGAGAACGTCAGGAAGTCGCGCTTGGCCGTCGCTTTGAACAAGCAATAGGACTATTTCACATTATTAAAGTTTTCACAATCATATGCCCAGCTAATTTGCGATATATCGTTCATCGCATACAGTTGACTAAATCCTTTTTCCGCCTTATATTCTAATTAGTAGCAATTTTACTTCTCATCTTTGCTTATCAGTAGCAATACACCGCATACAGATCAGATGAATATGGGGGTATGTTCGATGGCCAGGAAGATCAAGGCGATACTGCTGGGCGACGCGATGATACCGGGAGAAGGCTTCGGCAAGGCTTGGAGGAAGCACCTTAGCGCCTACGGGGACGACATCTACGTGGGCAACTGGGAATCAAACTGGGACAAGCTCCAGTACAGGAGGCTTGAGATCGAAAAGCGCGGGCCCGAAATAGACACGGTTGACGACGAACAGCTCGCGAAGGGCAAGGACGCGGAGGTGCTCATGGGCCTGTTCCTGCCGGTATCCAGCAAGGTCTTCGACGCGATGCCCAAGCTCAGGATAGCCGGCGTATCAAGGGCTGGCGTGGAGAACGTGAACGTCAAGGAGGCCACCAGGCGCGGGATACTGGTATTCAACGTACAGGGCAGGAACTCGCACGCAGTGTCGGACTTCGCAGTAGGCCTCATGCTAGCCGAATGCCGCAACATAGCAAGGGCGTTCTACTCGATCAAGAACGGAGGCTGGCGCAAGGAGTTCGTCAACAGCGACTCCATCCCGGAGCTCGGCGGACGCACGGTCGGAATCGTCGGCTTCGGCTACATCGGAAGGCTCGTCGCAAAGAAGCTCTCCGGCTTCGAGGTGAAGACGATAGTGTACGACCCTTACGCGAGCAAGGAGTCGATCGAGGCCGCAGGCTGCACAAAAGTCGAGCTGGACGAGCTGATGAGCCAGTCTGACTTCATCACCATCCACGCCCGCCTGACAGAGGACAACAAGAAGATGATCGGCGCAAAGCAGATAGCCCTCATGAAGCCGACGGCCTACCTCATAAACACCGGCCGCGCGGGGCTGGTAGACCAGGATGCGCTCGCAAAGGCCCTCGAAGAGAGGAAGATAATGGGCGCCGCCCTCGACGTGTTCACCACGGAGCCCATAGATCCCAACAGCCCGTTCCTCAAGCTCGACAACGTCACCTTGACGACGCACATAGCTGGGACTACGACCGACGCTCTGACCAACAGCCCATACATGCTGGCAGAGGACGTCGCAAAGCTCCTGAACGGCGAGAAGCCGCGCTTCGTGGTCAACCCCGAGGTGCTGGAAACCGAGGGCTTCAAGGAATGGCTCAAATCCGTGAGGTCGTAAGCCACACGAGAAGGCCCGCGGCGTCTTCCGGACCGGGGAGGCGGCGCGGGCCCTGCCTAGATTAAGGAGGGTCACCGATGCTCGTAAACTTCGATCAGATGCTCAAAAAGGCGCTTTCCGGCCATTACGCCGTGGGCTCCTTCAACGTATACAACTACGAGACCATCAAGGGCGTCCTCGAGACGGCCGAAGAGCTCAAAAAGCCCGTCATAATCGCGCTGGGGGCGAAGTACCTGGAGAACATGTCGCTGGAATCGTTCGTAGCCCTGGTAAGGAGCATGGCTGAGAGGTCGGAGATACCTGTTTGCATGCACCTCGACCACTGCTCAGACATGGACACCGTCTACAGGGCCATCAAGGCCGGGTTCGGCTCGGTCATGTACGACGGCTCGGCCCTGCCCTTCTCCGAGAACGCCGGGAACACGAAGGCGGTCTGCGACGTGGCGCACGCTTGCGGCGTGACGGTGGAAGCCGAGCTAGGAAGCCTTGCCGCCGGTGAGAAGTCGCATGAGGGCAGCGCGGACGACAGGCAGGTCTACACCGACCCTGCCGCCGCGAAGGAATTCGTGGGCTTCACCGGCGTAGACGCGCTCGCAGTGTCCATCGGCACCGTGCACGGCCTCTACAAGGGGGAGCCGAACATCCGCGTAGACATACTCAAAGAGATAAACGCCGCTCTGGGGATACCTCTCGTGCTGCACGGCGGCTCGGGCACCCCCGAGTCAACCATCAGGGAATGCATCAAGAACGGCATAACCAAGATCAACGTGAACACCGAGATATCCGTATACGCCGTAGAAAAGACCAAGGAGCTACTGGCGGCCAAGCAGCCGCATCTCTCATCCGTGTCGCTCAGCCAGATAAAGTACGTGAAGGAAGTCGTGAAGAAATACGTAGAGTTCTTCAACTGATGTGCGTTTCCGCAATCCAGCTTAACGATATGTGAACACTTAAGGAGGTAGAAAAATGTCACTGACCTGGTTGCTCGTAGCGTTTGCGATCTCGATCGTATTCGTGCTCGTCACGATCATCAAGTTCAAGATGCAGCCGTTCCTCTCCCTGCTCCTGGGCGCCATCCTTATGGGCCTTCTCAGCAAGATGCCTCTGGGGGACATCAACAAGTTCCTCGCCAGCGGCTTCGGCGGCACAATGGAGGGCATAGGCATAATCATCGTGCTGGGCGTCGCCTTGGGCCAGCTCCTGTACGAGACGGGCTGCACAGAGGAGATAGCGGCCCTGATGCTCAGGATGACGGGCCAGAAGGGCGCCGTCACCGCCATAAACCTCACTGGCTACGTGGTGTCCATACCCGTGTTCTTCGACGCGGCCTTCGTAATCCTCATCAACCTGGTAAAGCAGCTGTCCAAGAAGGGCAAGATCCCGTTCATAACGATGGTCACCGCCCTTGCCATGGGCCTGATTACCACGCACGCCCTCGTCATCCCGACCCCCGGCCCCCTGGCCGTTGCCGGGAACATGGGCGTGAACCTCGGCTGGTTCGCCCTTTATTCGATAATCGTCTCCCTTCCCGCAGCGCTCATATCAGGCGTGCTCTACGGAAAGATGCTGGGCAAGAACAAGAAGTATTCCAACGATTTCGCAAACGCCTTCGCCGACGAGGAGAAGGAAGCGCCCGTCGCCAAGGCAGGCAAGCGCCCCTCTGGCGCCCTCGGCCTCTTCCTGGTATTCCTGCCCATAGCGATAATCCTGCTCGGCACGGTTTCGTCGCTGTTCCTCGAGAAAGGCAGCGCGGCCTATAACTTCCTTAACTTCATAGGCAACAAGAACATAGCCCTCCTTATCGGCGTAGTGGTAGCCTACCTGCTGCTCAGCCCCTACATGAAGCGCGGGTTCGGCGAAGTGGTCACCGAAGCTGCCACCCAGTCGGGCGTCATCCTCGCAATCACCGGCGCAGGCGGCGCGTTCGGCAAGATCATCAACGAGACCGGCATAGGCAAGCTCCTGCTGGCACAGATGCAGGGAATGGCCTCCCCGGAGAGCATCGGCCTTGTGTTGATAGTAACCGCCTGGGTCATCAGCCAGGTGCTGCGCGCGGCCCAAGGTTCTACGACGGTCGCCCTCGTCACCACATCGGCCCTCATGGGGCCGCTCGTTGCGGGCCTCAGCGGAGTATCCCCGATACTTGTCGGCCTTGCCATATGCGCAGGCGGAATCGGCGTCTCGCTGCCGAACGACTCCGGCTTCTGGGTTGTCAACCGCTTCTCCAAGTTCGACGTGAAGCAGACCTTCGAGGCTTGGACCGTGGCCGGCACCATATCGGGCCTCACCGCACTTGCGGTTATAATAATACTGAGCCTTCTCACCGGAGTGCTTCCCGGACTGGCATAATCATGATATTAGGGGGTGGCCCTGTGAGACATCTGATAACCCTCGACATAGGGACCTCCAGCATGAGAGCCGTCATCTACTCGGATGACGGCTCGCTGCTGATGGGGTCCGGCTACGAATACCATACGACATTCCCGGCCCCCGGCCAGGTTGAGCAGGACCCCCAGACCTGGCTTGATTCAGCGGTGCACGTCCTGGGCGAAGCTTCGGAATATGCCAGGAAGAACGGGCTGCAGATGGAGGCAATAGCGGTGACATCCCAGCGTTCTTCGTTGATCCCGGTCGGGCCGGACGGCAGGCACATATCGAATGCCATGATGTGGCAGGACAAAAGGACGATCAAGGAGTGCGAAAGGCTCTCAGAGGAGTACGGGCTCCCGGCCCTGTACAAGAAGACGGGCCTTAGGATAAACCCCTACTTCGTCCTTCCGAAGATAATGTGGCTCAAGCTCAACAGGCCTGAGGTATATAACGCGGCAAGCAAGCTGGTTGGCGTACAGGACTACGTGGTCAGCTTCCTGACCGGCGAGTTCAAGACGGACTGGAGCCAGGCATGCCGCACCATGCTGATGAACATAAGGACCTTCTCCTGGGATTCAGACCTGCTTTCCATAGCCGATGTCGACCAGGACAGGCTACCCAAGCTGCTTCCGCCGGGAAGCATAGCTGGCGGCCTGCTTGAGCCGGTTGCGAAGAAGGTCGGCCTCAAAGCCGGGCTCCCGGTGATCCTCTGCGGCGGAGACCAGCAGAACGCAGCCGTTGCGTTGAACGTGATCCGTCCGGGTTACGCGGAAGCGAACACCGGAACCGGCTCCTTCGTCATCGCATATTCCTCCAAGCCTGCCTTCGACAAGCAGTGCCGGGTGCTCTGCCAGGCGTCGGCCGTGGCAGGCAAGTGGATACTAGAAGCCGGCATATTCAACACCGGCTCCATATACCGCTGGTTCAAGGAGCAGTTCTATCCCGAACTGAAGGGATCGGAGAGCCCGTATCCCGTCATGAACGCCGAGGCGGCCGATTCAGCCGTCGGAGCGAACGGCGTCATCATGATCCCCCATTTCGAGGGAAGCGCCGCGCCGTACTGGAACCCTTTGGCGAAGGGCCTTTTCTTCAACCTGGGGCTGAACACCAAGAGGGGGGACCTTGCACGGGCGATACTCGAGGGCATCGGCATGGAGATCTCCGACAACCTCGACCTGATAGAGCAGATGATCGGCGAGTTCGAGGAAGTCAGCGTAGCCGGCGGCATGGTCAGGTCAGACCTCTTCTGCCAGATGCAGGCCGCGATATACAACAAGAAGGTGGCAAGGTACCAGAACAGCGAGGCCACCTCGCTCGGCGCCGCCATGATCGCCTGGGTTACGCTGGGCGTCCACAGCGACATCGAGGACGCATTCGGGAAGATGATAACGGACAGCCCGAAGGTTTTCGCCCCCGTCGCCGAGGAAGTCCTCAAATATGACAAGCTCCAGTCAAGGAAGCAGAAGCTGTACAACGCTCTCAACAAGGCCGGCGTGTACGAAAGCTTCGCTAAGCCCGTATAGAAGGCGATGCAGGCACAAGTGCGATGCCCCCGGATTGACCGGGGGCATCCGTCTATTGCATCGCCTTTTCGATCAGCTTACGCGTGTCCTGCACCATGGCCCTGGAAACAAGGGAGGCGCCTATGACGCCCGCCAGGATCACCGCCCCGCCCGCCGCATGGTACCAGTAGATGGGCTCCTTGAGAATAAGCACGCCCGCGAGGACGGCGACCAGGGTGTTGGTATTGCCAAGCACGGACGTCTTCGACATCTCAAGGTGCGTGGACGAGAAGCTTACGAAGAAGAAAGCCATAAGGGAGCAGCCGATCGAAAGGTAAAGTATCGGGAAGGCGAACTCTGGCTTGAGCAGGCTTGTGAGGTAAAGGGACATCGTGCCCGCACTTATATGGCCGTAGAATGAGGCGGAGCTGAACATGAGCGCTCCCATCAGCATCATGGACATGGTCCTCTCGACGGGGGTGAACTTCGTGGACAGCCTCCTTGAGAGCATGTTGAAGGCAGACCCTATGAGAACCGCCATCATCAGGAAGAAGCGGCCCAGGTTGGTGCTGTCTCCCGGCTTGTAGCCGATGGCGTTTATCATGATTACGCCCGCGACGGACAGGAAAATGAAGCCCCAGTGCTTGGCCGTGACCCTCTCTTTCAGGAAGAAGACGCCGAACACCGTCGTGACTATGGGGAACATGGCCAGTATAAGGCCTGTCTCCGATGTGGCTACCCTGTCTATGCCCATGGTCTCGAATACGAAATAGAGTCCGGGCTGAAGGGTCGCCATAATAAGAAGGGGCCTCAGGTCCTTTCCCCTGTAGTCAAGCCTGATGAGCCTCAGGGCCCACAAGGCAGCCAGGATGGCCGAGCTTATCACAAACCTGTACGACAGCAGGTCGAAGATCCTTCCGTCCAATATGGCAAGGGCCTTTTTTGTGAAGAGGAAGGAGAACCCCCAGATGACCGACGCGCCTATGAAGGCGGCGTAACCGAGCTTCTCGTTGCGGTTAGATGCCATGTACTGACCCCCATGATGCCCATTTGGAGAACCGGGCGGCGATCTCGGTTCCTTCCCTCAAGGTTACCTCAAAGCCGCCCGTTGTAATGATACCTTTACATACAACTTTGGTGTCCAGTATGGCAAACGCCTATTTCACAGCAAGGTAGAAGAGCGCGTTGCTCAGGAACTGGAACACCTGGCTGGTCCTCCTTGGGCCGGCGCCGATGTTGCCGAACTCCGCATGCGGCGAGTAGAGCAGCACCTTATGGCCGTTGACCGCCGTTTCGAGCATCGCCGCCCGCCCGGCCAGGTGCCTTTCGAACCTGTCCTTGGTAAGCACGTTGTACCAGGAGTCTATCGAGTCCTTGGCAGGTCCGTTGTCCCCGAGGTCCCAGCCCGGGCGCTCGCCTGCGGCGCCTGACGCTATGAACGACTGGAAAGTGGCGAGCACATGCACGCTCTTGTTTATCGGCCTCATGGCGGGCCCTTCCCAGTAGACCATGTCCTGTGTGCTAACAGGCCCCGCAGCCAGCCCGAAGGAGAACGGGTGCTCATTGTCGTCTATCTTCACCCTTACGAAACCGGTGCCGGTCCTCCAGTAGTCGAGGCCTTGCTCGTCCGTGGCGCCTACCATGCCCAGCCAGAACCTGTTCTTCTCGTCAGGGTCGGTGAGGGGCAGGTAAGCACCGGCGCATATGCCGAAGTAGCCGCCGCGGTCCTGCATGAACTCCCTGATGTTCCTATAGCCCCTTTCCCCCAGCCCGTAGTAGTAGCCTTCCCCAGCGTCGGGGCCTCCGGGGACGAGGAGGGCCTCGAAGGAGTCAAGGGCCCCGTCCCTTATCTCCCTGTCGCCGAGCATCCTGAAGTCGAATCCCATCCAGCCCAATGCCTCGCAAAGGGGCTTGGTGCAGAACTCGGCCGCCCCTTTCCCGGAATATATCGCAAGGCGCAGCCTCTGAAGCGGTCGCCCCGGCAGATAGTCTGATTCGAAGGACTGGTATTCCACCCCTTCGGATGCAAGCCTCTCCTTTATGTCGTTGAAGTCGTCAATGACGAAGCCGCCGGGCTGGAATATGAAGCCTTCGGGGAAGCGGTCGGTCTCGAGCTTGGCCTGGATCGTCAGCCAATGGACCCTCCTGCCCTCGCGGATGAGCCCGTTGACCGCAGCGACAGCTTTCGTGAAGTCAGGCTGGGCGCTTGCGACGCCCAACCTG
>JAGOKM010000115.1 GCA_017994615.1 Bacillota bacterium
CGCCTCGGCGACAGTACGTATATCTCGTCGGACAGCGTCAAGGCCTCCGATATGTCGTGCGTGCTCATGAGGATGGTAAGGCCCAGCTCTGACTTCACATTTTTCAGCCATTTCTGCATCTGCGCCCTTGTTAGGGCATCCAGCGCCCCCAGCGGCTCGTCCAGGACCAGGAAACGCCTCTTCTGCATCACGGTCCTCAGAAGCGCCGCCCTCTGCTTCATCCCTCCCGACAGGTCGGACGGGAGGTAGTCCTCGAACCCGTCCAGGCCGAAGATGGGGATGAGCTCCCTTGCCTCGCGGTATGCCGCATCCATGTCGCCGCCTGAAAGGTCGGCGGCCAGGACCGCGTTCCCCAGGACCGTCCGCCAGGGGAGCAGCAGGTCCTTCTGCGGCATGTAGGAAGGCTCCTCCCTTATATCCAGCCGGTCGTTGGGCCCTGCGGGGAGCCTGCCGGTCAGTATCGAGAAAAGGGTGCTCTTGCCGCAGCCGGACGGCCCCAGCAGGCTGACGAAGCTGCCGTCTGCGACGTCGAGGTCTATGCCGTCCAGCACCTGGACGTGGCCGTGCTTGCGGCTCCTGTAGGAGAAGCTGAGTCCCCTTACGCTCAATATGAGACCGTCTCCACCGATCCTAAGTCCCGTCATGGCAGCAGCTCGTTCGTAAAGAAGGATTCAGGCGACTGGCCGGGCTTGACAAGGTCGTGGGATACCATCCAGTCGTAGAGACCCTTCCAGGTCGAAGCCTTCTGGATGCCCCATTGCGCGGCGTCATCGATGTATCTGGGAGAGAGCCATGCTTGGCTTTCTGCGGCAAGCTTGGCGTTGATCTCCGGGGACCTCCTGATGAGCATCTTCGCGGACTCTTCCGGGTTCTTCACCGCATACTCGTATCCTCTTGAAGTGGCCTCGATGAACGCCCTGCCGGCTTGCTTCTGTTTGGCCAGATAGGACTTCGAGGTGATTATTATCGGTGTGTAGTAGTCCGGGATGCCGGGCACGTCCCTCAGCATAACTGCGGACAGCTCCATACCCCTGAGCTTTGCCTCTATGCCCTGCCAGCCCATGAATATCCAGACGATGTCGACATCGCGCCCGAGCATCGCAAGAAGGTCAGCGGTCCCGATGACGAGCTCCTTGAGCTTCGAGGGGTTTCCGCCGGCGGACCTGACGACGTCCGATATCATGGCCCTCTCGAGGGGCAGGCCCCAGCTTGCGAAAGTCTTGCCCTCGAAGTCGCGGGCGCCGTTTATGCCTGCTTTCTTCAAGCTCGCGTAAGCGGTCGTATTATGCTGTATGACGGCCGCCACCGAGACTACGGGGATGCCCTCGGCCATGGCGGCCGTGGCCCACTCCTGGCTGCTTATTCCGAAATCCACCCTTCCAGACGCCACTAGCTGTTCCATCGAAAGCCCCTGGCTCTGCTCCATTATCTCGACTTCGATGCCCGCCTCTTTATAGAAGCCCTTCTCCTGGGCTACGAAAAGACCTGTATGATTGGTATTTGGGACCCAGTCCAGCATTATCGAGACCTTTTGGACGGCGCCGACGCCGCCGGCCGACGACAGCAGGACGAGAACCACGATTGCAAGCAACGCCCTTTTCATCTTTCAACCTCCCAGACGTCCGTATCAGTTCCGTAATGCCAGGGGGCAGCCCTCCTGGCGAGGTAGTTGACCAGCGCGAAGGCCGCCATGCTCAGGCCTGCGATGACGAACAGCACAGCGAAGACCCTGTCCGTCAGGAAGGAATGCGACGACCTGGTGAGATAGACCCCCAGCCCTTTCTGCGAGCCCATCCATTCCGACACGACCGTGGCTATTATGGAATATGTGGCAGAGACCCTGACCCCAGTGAAGACCGAAGGCAGTGCGGCCGGCCATCTGACCTTCCAGAACAGCCTCCAGGGCTTGGCCCCCATGTTCAACGCAAGGTCGATGAGGTCCGGGTCCACGCTCGACAGCCCGTCCACTACAGCGACGCATATGGGGAAGAAGCAAGCCAACACGACCAGCATCACCTTCGGCAGCATGCCGAAGCCGAACCAGAGGACCAGAAGCGGGGCGACGACGATGGTAGGAAGGCTCTGCGACGCAACCAGAAGGGGGTAGACCGTGGCCCTCAGAGCCCTGTTCGAGAACACGGCGATGCCCAAAGCCATGCCGGTCGCGGCGGATGCTAAAAGCCCGACCGCCGAAGCCCCCAGCGTCGCAGCCGTATGGCCCAGAAGAAGGCCTGACGTTTCGTATAAGGCCTTGGCCACTGCAGACGGCGCTGGCAGGATCCATTTCGGCACTTCCAGCAGGCGTATGGCCAGCTCCGCCGCCAGCGCCGTGGCGAGCGCCAGCAGGAGGGGCCTTGATGCGCGAATGAGCCTACGCACGGTGCTTCGCCACCTTCTCCTCGATGCTGTAGGGCTCGTCCGATTCGGACACCTTGATGTAGGTGAGGACCGATTCTATGCCGGAATCCTTCACAGCCCTGTGCGCCTCGTATGCGACGCCCCAGAGCTTATCGATGTCCCCTTCCATCGTGGTCTCGAAGGGTCCGACCTCGTATTTGACCCCTGACCTCTTGATCACGTCGATCGCCTTGTCCACCGCCTTGAACAAGTCTTCCTTGTTGGACAGCCCCAAAGGAAGGACCTGGATGGCGACGCTTCCTCTCCTCATAACAACACCTCCATATGCGAAAACGCAGGCCGACCCCGCAGCCTGCGCAAATATCCATCTCTGGCACTACCTACGCCGGCATTATCCGGATCAGGTGACGACGGGTCGGCGGCTCTTTGCCGCCCTCTCAGCTTCCGCTCCCCGGGCCTATTCGGTTGATTCCATTATACAGCCTCCGTGGATTCAAGCAAACCGCTTATGGGACCGCCATGAACAGGACCCCGCCGGATTCGGCCGCAAGCAACGGGCCGTTGCCGGGCTCGATTACCACTACCTTCCCATATCCCATGAACGCGGCGCGCGCGGCAAGGGATTCTATGAGCTTCCTCTCGTTTGCGTCCCTGATCCTCGAAAGGGGCTCGTTGCCGGCGGCAGGGGACCCCGGCAGGCCTTCGAGGACTATCATTAGGGCACCACCTCCGTTTGAGGATGTGCAGGCCTCGTAGAGCCTCTGGAGCTGTACTATGCCGTTCCTGAAAGCCGAGCCGCCCGTGCAGTCGAGTGAGATTCTCCTTGAGGCCGGCTCGGAGCATCCCTTGTACTCAGAAAGGAGCCTGGCGGCATGTTCAGGTAGGTCCGCCTCTGTGGCCTCCTTGTATGACCTTACGGTCGCGTCCACCCTGATAAGGCCCGCTGCCGGCTCCGCGGCCGCTTCGTCCGCCGCCGTGATGAGGTCCAGGAGCAGCTTCCCAGAGCTCGTCAGCTCGTCCTTGAATTCCACCATGTATACCTGCTCGAGGGTCAGCGCCCCTGCGCCTTCGGGCAAGGCGGCGTCGTACTGCCTCCAGCCTCCCGGCTCCAGCCTTCCGAAGTCGAGGAAGTGCCTCCTGTTCTCCTGGTCCCGGACATTGGCCCTCAGCCAGTGCCCACCGGCCAGGTCCGCGTTCGCCCATATCCTGAGCTCCGTATAGCCCGCGGGTATCTCTATTACAGCATTGGGCTTCAGGTATGCAGCCCTCAGGCCAGTCCTGCCGAAATCATAAGTCAGCTCGATCGCATCCCTTCCTTCCGAGGATGCGTCGCGCACGGCGGTGAGGGCCCCTTCGGGAGCCGAGATGGCCGTCCATTCGTATACACTGTCCATGCCGTTGAGGGTGACCTCAGGCAGGAGTTCGCCCTCGGCCGGCACCGCTATGTCCACCGCATAGGATGATAGGCGCTCTCCGCCGCGGTAAAACGCTATCTCCCGTATCCTTCCAATCTCTTTGATCCTTTCCATAGGGAAAAGGGCCGCTTGAGCCTTGGCAGTGCCGTAATGCCCGACTGCTTCCGCCCTTATCCCGGCAGCTGGCAGGGGGATCTGCCTGCCGTACGAATCCGAGAC
>JAGOKM010000116.1 GCA_017994615.1 Bacillota bacterium
CAGGTATTCGACCTCCCGGGAGGACGATTCGACCAGGTCGGCCAGCGCCTTTACGGCCCTCCTGCTACGGTTGTACATCGAATAGTAGAGTTCCGCGTTCTTCGCTGCGCTTTTCGCCTGGTCCAACGGCACTTCGATCTCCTGGGGAGGGTCTGTTGAGTAGTCTTTGAGCATGGCCTTCCCGGGAAGCCTTTCGGGAAGCTCGTGCATCCCGGCCAGGATCGCGTCGGCCCAAACCCTGTAGGAGTCCCCTCGTTCATGCGACCTGAGGTCCTCTGACCTGGCAGACAGCTTGCCTGCCGCCTTCGCAAGCGCTGAGTCGAGCCTCTTCATGACCTGGGCCTTCCTCGCATTGGCAAGCAGCCTTGCCTCCATGCCGCCCAGCAGCCTCTCTACGCACTCCGAGGGCCTCAACCTTGCCTCGGCGCCGGGCAGGATGAGGGAGATCCTGGCGGATGCCGTGCCTTCGCCCACTATCGTGCAAGTCCATCGGGCGGTCCCGCATTCCGCCTGCCTTCTCCTCAGCGCCCCGAAAGCCTCTGCGGCGCCCTCCGCCGCGTCATCACCCGAGTAACCTGCGACTTTCAGAAGGTCGTCCGCATGCTGCTCCGACAGGCCGTACAGGCCGCTTGAGATGGCCGATGCGAGGGAACATGCCGGCTTCGCCGCCCTCTGCCGCACGGCGGCGGCCACAAAGGCCTCCCTGCTGCAGCTCAACGCGTCTGGCAGCTCGAAGGGGGGCGGCGGTTCGTACTTCTCCCCGGGCATGTCGGGCCTGGGGCTGACCCTCTGGTCCTTCGCCTTCTTCATGGAGTCGATTATCATGCCAGCCCCGTCAAGGAAGAACGCGTTGGACCTCGCGCCCGTGGCCTCCAGGACCAGCTGCTTCGCGCTGGTCCCCTCGTCGTCGTCCCAGCCTCTGAAGTTCAATATGATGGCGTTCTCGGCCGGTGGCTTCCGAGCGTCCACGAACCTGCCGCCCTCGAGGTGCTTCCTCAAGACCATTACGAAACCTGTCAGCTCAGCCCTGAAAGCCCCTTTCGTTGTGGCAACGGCCGCCCTTGCGCCGTTGGGGCTTGCGCTCAAAAGGATACCGCCTCTCTGAAGGGAGAAGAGCACGGCGCCCGGGCCGGCAGAGCTCACCTTCTCTACCCTCTGCCCGCCGCATTCGGCCGTTATTTCCCATGCAAGGGCACCAAGTGTCAGCCCGTCGAACCTCATCTGCGACCTCCAGCCTCGTTTGCGCAACCTGCATCAGATCCATGGCCTTCGATTTATTTATACCATTTTTTCTCGTGCAAAGAAGGATTTCCGCCGGATTGGTTGAATAATGTGAGCATAAACGCGGATTGGACAAATTGCAGCAAATAAAGCGAAAGGGCGCGAAAAGCCCAGCACGGTGGATTATGCAATTGCAAATATGGCGGGCAAGGGCTAAAATTGTTTCACGCAGGCTGACAGGGGTGTTGTAGATTGCCCAGGAGCATGACTGGCTATGGACGCGGGGAGGCCGCATCCCACGCCCTGGACATACTGGTGGAAGTCAAGGCTGTCAACAACAAGTTCCTCGACAGCAACATAAGGCTGCCGAAGGAACTGTCGGCCCTGGAAGACAGGCTTCGGAAGATGGTCACGGCGAACCTCGACCGCGGGAAGATAGACATGTTCATAACGGTGGACTGGCTGGAAGGGGCACCGAGGAAGGTCGTCGTCGACAAGGCCCTCGCAAAGGCCTACCACGAGGCGATGACTGAGCTTGCAGCCGAGATAGGGATGCCGGACGACATAGGCATGGCGAGGCTCGCCTCCTTCCCGGACGTGATAAGCGTCAAGGACGTGCCCCCGGACATAGAGCAGATCTGGGAAGTCCTCCGCGAGGCGGCCCAGAAGGCCCTGGAAGCCCTGGTGGCGATGCGGGAATCGGAGGGAAGGACCCTGGTCGAGGACCTGAAGGCCAGGATAGCAACCGTCTCCGACAGGCTGTCCGAGGTGGAAGTGCTGCTGCCGGAGGGAGCCCCTGCCTACCGCGAGAAGTTGATGAAGAAGCTCGAAGAGATAAGGATGACGGTCGACGAGGCCCGGTTCGCCCAGGAGGCGGCCCTCATGGCGGAGAAATGCGACTGCACCGAAGAGACCGTGAGGCTAAGGAGCCATATATCCCAGTTCAAAGGGATGCTGGATGTCGAAGGCCCGATCGGCAGGAAGATGGACTTCCTAGTCCAGGAGATGAACAGGGAGACCAACACCATAGGCTCCAAGTCGCAGGATGTCAGGATCACGGGGCTCGTGCTGGAGCTCAAAAGCGAGATAGAGAAGATAAGGGAGCAGATTCAGAACATAGAATAGGCGCGAACGGCGCCAGCAAGGGCGCCGATAAAGCGATATCACAAAGAAAGATGGAGGTGCTACAACATGCCGCTTCCCAAACTGACACCGGAGCAGAAGAAAAAGGCACTTATGAAGGCGCAGAAGGTAAGGTCCGAGAGGGCGAAGATCCGCGCCGAGGTCAAGAAGGGCAAGATCACCCTGGACCAGCTGTTCAAGAAGGCCGGAGACGAAGTGATCGGCAAGATGAGGGTGAGCTACGTGCTCCAGTCGCTGCCGAGAATCGGCAAAGTCCGCGCAGCGAAAATAATGTACGAAATCGGCATCGACGAGAACCGCAGGGTGCAGGGCCTCGGCGTGCGCCAGATCGAAGCCCTGAAGGAGCATTTCGCGAAGAAGTAGCCGGATTTATCCTGTCTGCGGCATAGCCGCGAACGAAGAGGTAGGCTATGCATTGGCTTAGAAGGGAAAAAGGTATACTTTTCGTTATCTCGGGACCTTCAGGGGTGGGGAAGAATTCGGTTCTGACCTCGCTCCTGAAGGATGTTCCCGGGCTTTGCTATTCGATTTCCGCCACCACCAGGCCGCCCAGGAAGGGCGAGCTGAACGGTGTGAACTACTTCTTCCTGACGAAGGAGCAGTTCCTGGACAAGGCGGAGGCGGGCGACTTCTTCGAATACGAGGAATACGTCGGTAACCTCTACGGCACGCCAAGGGACTACATCGAAAGGGCAATCGGCGAGGGCAGGGACGTCGTGATGGACATCGAATGCCGGGGCGCCGCAGAAATCAAAAGGAAGATGCCAGAGGCCGTCCTCATCTTCCTTACGCCGCCGACGATGGAGGAGCTGAAAGCACGGCTGGTGGCAAGGAGCACGGACTCCCCTGAGGTCATAGAGATGAGGATCAGGAAAGCGGAGCAGGAGATGGGCGAGGTAGACAAGTACGACTACTTCGTGCTGAACGACAAGCTGGACCTGGCGGTAGAGGACGTAAAGAAGATAATCGGGGCGGAGAGGCTCAGGGTGGCGAGGCTTTCGAAAACTCATTAGGATTTGGAACCTTTCCGCATGTTATAATATTTCGTTGATGGGCAGACAAGCCCGAAGAAACTTTAGGAGTGTGGATGACCATATGTCGATGATAAAGCCCTCCATAGAGGAACTCTTACCGAAGGCGGACAACAAGTACGTGCTGGTCGTCATGGCCGCCAAAAGGGCCAGGCACCTGGTGGCGAACGGTCAGTCAGGCGGAGAGGAATGGGTGCAGGAGAAGCCGGTCTCAAGGGCCTTGCGGGAGATCGCCGAGGACCTCATCTCCTATGCTCCCGCGACTGACGACTTCATACCAGAGACATTAGAGGAGCAGGTCGAGGTCCTGGACGACTTCGACGAGGCGGCCGAAGAGCCGGTGCAGGACATGGAAGACGGTTCGGAGCCCAATGAGTGAGGACCTCGGCAGACCTTCCATAATAATGGGCGTAACCGGCGGGATAGCCGCCGCGAAGTCGACCCTTCTCGCAAGCCGGCTCAACAAGGCCGGCTTCGACGTACATGTGATAATGACCAGAGCCGCCTGCGAGTTCGTGACCCCGCTCACATTCAGGAGCCTTACGGGCAACAAGGTGGTCACCGACATGTTCGAGGAGCCCGACGAGTGGGA
>JAGOKM010000117.1 GCA_017994615.1 Bacillota bacterium
GTGGTAGAGGCCTTCGGCAGGGCGGTACCCATAAGGGCACCGTTCAAGACGCTCGCAGTCGCATTGGGCCTTGGCCGATACGGCAGGAACAACATCGTATACGTCGCTGGAATGGGCAGCTACTTGAGGCTCAGGTGCTATATAGCGGAGGAAGAGTCCGGTGCCTCGGCGGACACTTACAAGGAGTTCCTCCGCCGCGGTTTCGATGAGGGCTTTGTGGCTGAAGGTTGCGAAGGCTGCAGCATATGCGCCGCTTCATGCCCGACTGGGGCCTTGCCTGCAGACGGCTTTCTGGTGAATGCGGGAAGATGCCTCACCTATGCGAACGAGGAGCCGGGGCGTTTCCCCGGATGGGTGAAGGACTGCTACCACAACTGCCTTGTTGGCTGCATGAGATGCCAGGGCCCATGTCCGATGAACCAGGGGATGCTGGCCACCGAAAGGCTGGACGAGGGGCTTGACGGGCAAGAGACGGCATGGCTCCTGGGCGATGCGGACGAAACGCAGGGGCCGATGCCGGCAAAAGTCGGCGAGAAGCTCTCGAGGATGGGCGTCGATTATGGCCTTGAAATCATCAGGCGCAACCTCAAGGCGCTCCATAGGGCGGGAAGGCTATGATTTTGGGGATCCGCCTATCTAGCGTCCCGACTGATGGGGCTATCCATCCTCGTGTACCTGTAATACATCCATACCCTTATGGCAAGCACAAGGGCGGAGCTCGCCAGCCCCAGCCTGAGCGCAGAGAAGTAGCCTGCGGCGAGGCCCGCGCCCGAAGAGACGGACCTGTCAATCACAAAGCCCATGAGCGGCTGGAATATCGCACCTCCTGCCATGGACGCCGAATTGTATATCCCGAGGAAGGCCCCCCTTGAATCTTCCGAGATGAACCTTCGTGCAAATTCAGGATTCAGTATCGCCGTAAATGCGCTCGCCCACCCGATAAGGAAGGTGCCTATGGCAAGAGACGACAGGTCGGACGGATCGTGCCTTATTACGACTGGCAGCCATGATGCGAGTATTACGACTGCAGAGGCGACAAGCAGCCTGTGGATGGAGAACCCCTTCTTCGCTATCAGCCATCCGGTCATGGGGGCTCCTAACGCAGCCCCCATGCTGGCGAGCATGATGAGGTTGCCGGCCTGGGTCTTGGTCCATCCGTAGACATCGGTTATGAAGGGCACGCCCCATAACCCCTGGTAACCCATCTGGCTGCCGTACTGCAGCAATATGGCTGCCGACAATCCGGCCAGTATGACCAGGTACTCCTTCCTGCCGCGCCTCGGCGAGAAGCCTTCCGCTTCAACACTGTCCTTGCCCTTGCTCCGGAAGCCGAGCCTCATCGTAGCCAGCATGGCCGCAAGGCCGACTGCAAGTGTCGCCGATCCTATGACGTACATGGAGCCCCTCCAGCCATAGTTTACGACGGCATAAGCCAAAGGCCCTGACGCCGACATACCCCCTATGTTCCCGACCGCCATGAGGATCCCGGTGGCCATTGAGGCGCCCGCGCCCCGGTAGGCGAAATCGAATATCCTGACGGAGGGTATGAATACGGCAGCGACTCCGGCAGACAGCAGCACCCTTCCAGCCAGGGCCATAAACAGAGTTCTGCTCGCCGCGAATATGAAGCAGCCGAGGGCCCCGGCGGCCATGAAAGTGCCCATCACAAGCCCAGGCCTGTACCTGTCGCAGAGAAGCCCGACAGGCAGCTGGAGCAGCGCATATGTATAGAAATAGCTGGAGGACAGGAACCCGAGGACCGATGCGGAGGCGCCGAACTCGCGCATGAGTTCGTTGGCTATGATCCCCGGCGATATCCTGTGCAGGTTGGATATGAAGAAGCAGGCCGAACAGGCAGCCACGATGAGCAGGCGGTTGGGGCTTCCACCTTTGAAGCCTTCCCTTTTATGCAGCACATAGCCCATCCCCTTACGCCTCCACATTGGTTTCGAACGACTTGGCCCCCGAATTCCTGCGGGCGATGAGCGCCGCTGCAAGGAAAAGCGCCGCCGATACCGAAGCCGCCGAAAGGCCCAGGACAAGCGCATCGGAGTATCCGGCGGCAAGTCCCCTGCCGTCCGAAACGGACCTGTCCAGCATGTAGCCCATCACAGGTTGGAAGAACGCGCCCCCTACCACGGACATCCCGTTCACAAAACCGTTCACGGTGCCCCTCGCATGCTCCTCTACGCTATCTCTGATCGTGGCCTGCATCATTACCGACATCAGGGTGCTTCCTGCCCCGAAGAGCACGGAGGCGATCCTTATCGAGGAAACGGCGAAAACCCCGAAGGGGATGGCGATGGGCAGCCAGGACAGGGCGTAGGCGAAAGAGGACAGGACCATGAACCGCCTTTCGCTCATATGCGCCAGTTTGCAGGCCTGCCCTGCGACTAGCCCCGTCAAGGCGGCCGTTACGGACATTATCATCACCGTCGCGCTCGCCCCCATGCGGCTCAGGCCGAACACCTCCACCAGGTACGAGATGCCCCAAAGGCCCTGGTAACTGAACAACGGCCCGTTCTTCAGGAAGACTCCGAACCCGAGCACCGCCGAAAGCAATATCTCATATTTCGTGACGCGCGCCTTCCCGGCGGCCGCCTTCCTGGGTTTCGCCGACTCCTTGAACTTGCCTCGGTCCAGGAGGATGAGCATGGCCACGGCCACGGCCGCGGTTATCCCGCCCATGAGGAAGAAGGCGTTCCTCCATCCTGCGGTTTCGACGAGCGCCGCCAAAGGGGCCGCCGCAGTCAGCGAGCCGACGTTGCCAGAGCTCAGCAGTATCCCGGTGGCGAGTATGAAGCTCCTCCTGTCCAGGACCTGGCCGAAAAGCTTTGTGGCGGGCACATATACGGCCGCAAGCCCCAGGCTCGTCAGTGCCCTTGCGAAAAGGGCGCCCTGGAAACTGCCGGCCAGGCCGAAGAGTATGGACCCTGCCGCGGCCAGCCCCATGAAAACGCCCATTATCCTGCCCGGGCTGAACCTGTCTACCAGGTATCCTACGGGAAGCTGCATCAGGCCGTATATTATGAAGTAGACGGAAGACAGCAGGCCCAGCGTAGTGGATGAGGTCGAGAATTCGGTCCGAAGCTCCGATGCGATGACCGCGGGCGCCATCCTGTGGAATACAACCATGTAGTAACCGAGGCAGCAAGTCACTAGCGCCGTCCAGGCCATGGCCGGCGACACGTCGGCCCTATCCGATTTCAGCAATGGCAGCTCCCCCCGGTCACATAAGTATGCAGAGATATGTAGATTATAGTACTCCCTGCGATTGATGGGAAACTTTTATCCTTTCACCCCAGCCGTCTATGTCCTGCGAATGCGACAGGATGATGAACTGTCTCTTCTTCGCCATCTCCTCAAGGATGGACCTGATAGCATGCATCCTTACAGAATCGGTCGTGCCGAAGGAGTCGTCGAAGAACATCGGAAGGCTTCGCCCCTCGCCGAGAAGCTCCGCTGCCGCCACCCTCATGCTGATGTAAAGCTGGTCGCGCGTCCCCTGTGACAGCTGGTCATGCGAAACAGCGATGCCCCCTTTCGAAAGCGACAGCCTGAAATCGTTGTCCACCTCGACCGACCTTTCGGCGTCCCCTGTCACCTTCTCCAGAAGGCCTGTGATCCTGCCTTTCAATATCCTCGCAGAAGAAGAGGAATACTCCTCGCCTGCGGCCTTCAGCTCCCGCACGGCGATGGCTATCGCCTTCACCTCGTCTTCCAGCTTTTCGATCTCTTCCTTCAATGTTTCTATTCTCTCGTCGATCTCGGGGACGTTGACCGGGTTTCCGGACTTCGCCTCGCTTAGGGCGGCCCTTACCCTCTCAAGCCCTCTCTCCTCTTCCTCCAGCTGCAGTTCGAGCCTGTTCTCCTCCTCTTCCGCTTCCCTCTCCTCTTCTATGGCGGCGGCGAATG
>JAGOKM010000018.1 GCA_017994615.1 Bacillota bacterium
ACTTAACAGGAGTGACGATTGCTGACAGCCTGGTGACGAGCCCCGGGTATGCGACGGAGTCGATTTCAGCGGACGGAGTGCTGAACGTAGGGGAGGCGTGGACTTGGACCTACTCATACAGCGTGAGCCAGGACCTGATCGACGCGGGCGTTAGCATAGCCAACACCGCGACGGCCGACTGCGCGCAGCTTGACGCCATACAGGACGGCTGCAGCGTGCCCATTACGCAGAACCCTAAAGTGGACCTGGAGAAGCTGGTGAACGACATAGACGCTGATGCCCCGCAAGGGCCGTACGTATTGATCGAATCAGAAGTCACATATAAGTTCGTAGTCCGCAACACAGGAAATACGACGCTGACCGATGTCATAATCAACGACGATGTAATCGGGCCGATAACGACGATACCCAGCCTGTCAGTAGGTACAGAACAAACATTCGTACGCACGGCGTCCGCAGCTGCCGGCCAACATACCAACATAGGGACCGTGACGACTTCTCAAGGAGCTAGTGATACGGATAGCGCCAACTATTTCGGCGTCACCGACAAGATATGGGTTTACGACTTCACTACAGCTACAGATATCGTAGCGGACGGCTGGGTTGTCGACGACGGTTCTGCATCCAGCGTAAACAACGTTCGCAGTAGCAGAAATCCCCTGAACCTCGATGAAGGCGCTGCTGCTTTGATCTCTCCTGATGGCGGTTTCCAGTTGATCTCCGGACAAGGCCTGTACTTGGATTACATTGGAGTATCATCTCCCTATGCGTTTACCGGCGACTTTACTATGGAAGTCCTATTCTCACTGGCAGTCGATTCGACGAATACCTTCAGTATGCAGTTGTATCCCGGGGATACGCAGATCAGCTGGCCGGATAACTACGTTTACACCGATTTCTACGGGATGGGCAAGGTCGGCAATGAGAGCTGGTATGTCGATGAGAACCATTTGAACAACTACATAACAATAGTCAGCCAGACAGGTACGATTCCAGGCCTGAACCGCACTGGGGATAACACCTGGAAGATAATCAAGCAGGGCAATTATTACGAAGTCTGGATGAATGGCAGCCAAATCTGCGGCTTCACAGCGACCATCTGCGCAGGAAGCAAGTACTATATGACCCTTTATGCGGAGCACGGGTTGAATGGCCTCCTTTACTTCAAGAGGGTGACAGTGTCTTTCGACGGCCAGATGGTCACTTCAAAGTAGAGCGTCAATAATGTGACTTCTAGCCCCCTATCCGGCATTGCAGCCAGGGGGCTTCCCCTTTCCCATCAAAAACAAAGAAGACAGCTGCATTGAGACACTCCTGATTCCCTTATTTCTTCACCGTATCAGCGTTGTCCGATTGCTGTCGCCTTAATTCTATATTATAATGAATATAATATTATAATAATTATAATAAGCGGTGATACTGTGAAGAGAGCAGCTGAACAGATCAGAAGCCGGGGCCTTAGGGCTTCCTACCAGAGGGTCGTAATACTCGATTACCTGAATAGACAACAGGGCCACCCCACCGTAGATGCCATTTACGAGGCTTTGAAGGGCGAGATACCGTCCCTATCGAAGGCGACCGTGTACAACACCCTCAAGGCCCTAATAGGCGCAGGACTGGCAAGGTCGTTGGAAATCGACCCCAGGGAGGAGCGCTTCGACGGGGTGGCGGAGGACCATGGGCACTTCCAGTGCGAAAAATGCGGCATGATAACCAACTTCAGCGTAGGTGCTTCACCTCTGATCGTAGATTCCCTGAAGGGGTACGAAGTAAAAAAGAAGGACATCTATCTTAAGGGCATATGCCCGGGATGCAAGAAGACCGATGATAAGGAGGCGATGGGATGAAGAAGAACGAGAAGAAGCTCTTAACTACGGCAGCCGGCGCCCCGGTGGCCAATAACCAGAACGTAATGACGGCAGGCCCAAGGGGCCCTCAGTTACTGCAGGATGTATGGTTCCTTGAGAAGCTCGCCCATTTCGACAGGGAGGTCATCCCCGAAAGAAGGATGCACGCCAAAGGCAGCGGAGCATACGGCACGTTTACCGTCACCCATGACATCACCAGGTACACCAAGGCCAAGGTATTCTCTAAGGTCGGTAAGAAGACAGACATGTTCGTACGTTTCTCCACCGTCGCAGGCGAGCGCGGCGCTGCCGACGCCGAGCGCGACATCCGCGGCTTCGCCATGAAGTTCTACACCGAGGAGGGCAACTGGGACCTGGTCGGCAACAACACCCCGGTCTTCTTCCTTAGGGACCCCCTTAAGTTCCCAGACCTCAACCACGCCGTTAAGCGCGACCCTCGCACCAACATGAGGAGCGCGAAGAACAACTGGGACTTCTGGACCTCTCTTCCCGAAGCCCTCCACCAGGTCACGATTACGATGAGCGACAGGGGCATCCCTCTCTCGTACAGGCACATGCACGGCTTCGGAAGCCACACGTTCAGCATGATCAACGCCAAGGGCGAGCGCCATTGGGTCAAGTTCCACCTGGTATGCCAGCAGGGGATCAAGAACCTGACCGATGCGGAGGCGGAAGCGGTGATCGCAAAGGACCGGGAGAGCCACCAGAAGGACCTCCTGGAAGCCATCGACCGGGGCGATTTCCCGCGCTGGAAGATGTTCATACAGGTGATGACGGAAGAGCAGGCGGCGAAGATGCCATACAATCCTTTCGACCTCACGAAGGTGTGGTACAAGAAGGACTTCCCGCTCATCGAGGTGGGCTACTTCGAGCTCAACAGGAACCCGGAGAACTACTTCGCGGAAGTAGAGCAGGCGGCATTCAACCCCGCCAACGTGGTCCCAGGCATAGGCTTCTCTCCAGACAGGATGCTGCAGGGAAGGCTCTTCTCCTACGGCGACGCCCAGCGTTACAGGCTCGGCGTCAACCACCACCAGATACCCGTCAACGCCCCACGCTGTCCCGTGAACAGCTACCACAGGGACGGGCAGATGAGGGTGAACGCGAATGCGGGCAGCACCATCGGGTATGAGCCCAACAGCTACGGAGAATGGGAGGAGCAGCCCGGCTTCAAAGAGCCTGTGCTGGAGCTCAAAGGGGACGCCTACAACTGGGACTTCCGCGAGGACGACGACGATTACTACACACAGCCCGGCAAGCTTTTCAGGCTGATGAGCGCGGCACAGCAGAAGGCGTTGTTCGAGAACACGGCCAGGGCGATGGGGGACGCTCCCAAGGAAATCAAGATCAGGCACATCTCCAACTGCTTGAAGGCCGATCCCAGATACGGCAAGGGCGTAGCAAAGGCCCTTGGGATACCGATATCAGAGGCAAGATGACGAGAAGGGGCGGACTGCCAGCTTAATCAATGCTTCATCATGTAAAGGCAAAGCCTTGAAGCAATCGTCTGCGATTTCCATAAGTGCCATAAAGGCAGCTGACGGCATGACCGTACGCTGCCTTTCACTTGCCGGAGTTAGACGTTCCTTCCCTAATAGATATGCCGAGACATGGTGCCGTCATAGACGACCTTTATGCTACTCATGTGGAAGTACGCCCCCGGGTCGCTGAAGGCCCAGATGCAAGGGATGAAGTAGCTTGCGGCGTAAGGCCAAGTGTGGCCGCTGATGCTGACGTCATCAACGAACGCATCGTTGAAGTAGATGTTCACGATGTCGCCGTTCTTTTTCATTTCGACCTTATTGTCGCCGGTTCTGTCGATTGGGTACAGGAAAACCGCATCAATGGCCGCCATAAGGAGGGTCTCGGTGCCTGAGCCTCGGATAAGGACCTTCAAATCCTCGTTCCCCTCGTCGCCTATGTCTCCCAGCCTCAGCTCAATCGAGTTATCCCTCATTGGGCTCTCGTCGGAAACGATAAAGTCTATGTACGGTATCTTTCTGCCCATGCCGCAGTCGAGCCTGAAGTCGAAGGTTACCGAGAAATCGCCGGTGAACTCATAAGGGGCCTTCGCCCAGCAGTAATGCAGCAGAAGGCCTTCGGCGTCGATTTCGTGGACCGACCCCGTCGTGTCCTCAAAATGCCAGTCCAAGATGTCCTCGTCGCCGTCGAAAACGACGCCCCAGGTCTTTTCGCATCCTACCAGCATAAGAAGCATGAACAACAGGGATATCGCCAGAAAGGCTTTTAGCGCCCTCAAGTCATCACCCCCCTTCCGATGTGATACTTCCATCAGACCGCCGATAATCCTTCATATATTGCACAATAATACCAACGAAGTAAATGCCTGACGCCAATCCGTCAGGCCGCCTTGCTGCAAGGATATGAACTTGAGCTGCAAGTCGTATATAATAGTCGGCAACATACCAGCGATTGGTTCAGGACGGGGTTGCATCATGACCGGCGGCAGGAACACCTGGCTTCAAGCGATGAGGGCGGCTTTCCCCCACACCATACCCGTGTTCACGGGCTTCATCTTCCTGGGGATAGCCTACGGCATCCTCATGGACAGCAAGGGCTTCGGCCTTGGCTGGACGCTGCTTATGAGCGCCGCGGTTTTCGCAGGCTCCATGCAGTATGTGGCGATTACCATCCTCGCTGCGCCGTTCTCCCCGTTGTATGCCCTTATGATGACGCTCGTCGTCAATGCGAGGCACCTCTTCTACGGCGTATCCATGCTCGAGAAGTTCAAGGGCACCGGCCGCTTCAAGCCATACCTCATCTTCGCCATGTGCGACGAAACCTTCTCCATACTGGTGTCGACCGAGCCGCCCTCAGGCATAGACCGGACCCGCTTCATGGTTGCCGTCACGGCACTCGACCAGCTGTACTGGATAACCGGCTCTGCGATAGGGTCCCTGGTAGGAAGCATGGTAAGCTTCGATGCCAAGGGGCTCGACTTCGCCCTCACCGCCCTTTTCGTCGTGATCTTCATCAACCAGTGGAGGGCGGCGCTCTCCCACAAGCCGGCGCTCATCGGCCTCGCCTCGTCTGTCCTCTGCCTTATTCTCTTCGGAAGCGGCGGATTCGTCATCCCCTCCATGGCCCTGACCATTGTGCTCCTGACCGCCATGAAGAAGGATGTCTCCCGAGAGCTGGGAGGTGAGGCGGCCAGATGAGCATGACCACGCAGCAGGCGCTCATCACGATCGGAGCCATGGTCTTGGGCACGATGGTCACGCGCTTCCTGCCTTTCATCCTCTTCCCTGAGGGGAGGAAGGCGCCTCAATTCATAACCTACCTCGGCAAAGCCCTGCCCTACTCGGTGGTGGCGTTCCTGGTCGTCTACTGCCTCAAAGGCGTAGACCTGAGGGCTTTCCCGCACGGCGCACCGGAGGCGGCAGCGATAGGCGCGATGGCGCTGCTTCACGTCTGGCGGAAGGATACGCTCCTTAGCATCGCCGCCGGCACGGCGATTTACATGTTCCTGGTCCAGAGGGTTTTCCTGTAAGCGCAGGAGGACAACGAAGATACCGAGAATTCCTGAGAATAACCGAAAGGCGGCGATTGAATGGATATATATGCGATGCTAGGCAGGGTGCCGGATTTCAAGGAGTTCTATGGCGTAGATGAGCTGTACGGCCATGGTGTGAGGGTGGCATCGGCCAACCCGGGGCTTTGCAGGCTGGAATACGTCGGCCAATCGAAGGCCGGGGAGCCGATCCCGATGGTGAGCGTAGGGGACGGGCCGCAGTCGGTCCTCCTGTTCGCATCCCCGCATCCTAACGAGCCCATAGGGGCCATGATGGCCTACTTCCTGCTCGACGAGCTAATAGCCGACCCCGGGCTGAGGGATGGAAGGACCTGGCACATCATCCCCTGCATCGACCCTGTCGGCACCAGGCTCAACGAGGGATGGTTCAAGGGGCCGTTCAACATCAGGAACTACGCGAGGCACTTCTACAGGCCGAAAGGCGAAGACCAGGCGGAGTGGAGCTTCCCCATTGAGTACAAGACGCTCAAGTTCGACAGGCCCATCCCCGAGACGAGGGCGCTAATGAACGCCATAACCAAGACGAGGCCAGCCGTCATGTATTCGCTCCACAATTCCGGCTTCGGAGGGGCCTACTACTACCTCTCCCGCCCCCTTGAGAAGGCATATCCCGCCTTCCACAGCATCCCGAAGTCGGTGAACCTGCCCTTGTCACTGGGGGAGCCGGAGATGCCTTTCATGAAGGTCTTCGCCCCGGCCGTATTCGAGATGCCGAGGGTCACAGACGCGTACGACCACTACGCGAAGTATACGGACCAGGACCCGGCAAGGTTCATCACCGGCGGCGGCTCTAGCCGCGACTTCGCCGAGGGCGTGAGCAAGCCCCTCATCCTGGTCACCGAGGTGCCATATTTCATGTCGCCGAAGATCGCCGACCTGACGAAGGTTGGAAGGCCTAGGAAGGAGCTCGTCCTGGAAGGGGTCGCGAAGGCAAGGAAAATGCTTGATTTCGTGACCAAGCTGATAGACTATACCAAGGATGAGGTGACAGAAGAGCCCATCCTGAAGGACGCATCAATTCAGTTTGCTGTCAACATGGGCAAGAGATTGGACGGGCATGAGAAGTGGGCTAACGAAGCCCCGGAGCTATTAGAGGAAGGGACAGTAGCCCAGGAGGCAGACAACCTCCACGTCGGAGTATTCCAGAACATGACGATATTCTCAATGTACAGGAGGGCGCTTGCTGCCCAGGTGGCCAAGGGCGCGTCCAGGAAGGTGGAGGAGGCGTACGAGGACCTGGACAGGGCTATAGAGGGCTGGGCGACGGAGGTCGAGGAGGCGCTCGACTACTCCGTGGTGCCGATAAGGGACCTCGTGCAGGTGCAGTACGGCGCATTGCTGGCCGTGCTCGAAGCTCTGGCCTGACCTGCCGCCTGTGCCAGAGGTCATGCTCGGCGCCCAAGGCGCTTATATGCACCTGATTGCATAACGCACTCAACGATATACCTATAGACAATCTGCTGCCAGCCCTGCCAAAGGCTGGCAGCAGGTCACAATTGCCTAAAATAATAGGTTGTTGTCGAACAATGCGATAAAAGCCGCCCGCCTTGTGGTAACATATCACTTAATACGGAAACCCCGCAAAATTATACTAACGAGCGAGGAGGAGGCATCATCATGAAGAAGACGATCACGGTGTTGGCATTGGCATCAATGCTTATAGCAGCACTGGGATTCGCAGTCCTTGGCGCTACGCCGGTGAAGGGCGGCACGCTCAAAGTGGCGGCTACGAGCATACAGCAGCTAGGCCTTTACAAATCGGCTAGTAACGACGAGAACGACGCAGTCTCGTTGATCTTCGATTCCCTGTTCGTAATCGGCAAGGAGAACTTCCAGCCCATCCCGCACCTGGCAGAGAGCTGGGAAAACCCTGACCCGCTGACGTGGGTGTTCCACATCAGGAAGGGCGCTATGTTCCATGACGACAACGTCGTATTCCCCAAGGGCAAGAGCCGCGAAGTGACGGCGGACGACGTGGTCTATTCGATCAACAGGATGATAAAGCTGAGCACCTCCTTCGTGCTCGGGCCCGTCACGAGCGTCAAGGCGCTTGACAGGTACACGGTCGAGATAAAGACTGAGACGCCTCAGCCTTTCCTTGTGAACGACTCCAACAGGCTGGCTAGGATGGCCGTCGTTCCCAAGGAGGCCATCGAGAAGCTGGGTGAGGACGGATTCGCGAAGAACCCGATTGGAAGCGGCCCGTTCAAGTTCAAGAGTTTCTCCCCCGACTCAGGTCTTCTCATTGTCAGGAACGACCTCTACTGGCTCCCTGTCTACCTGGATGCGGTGGAGTTCGTGATCATACCGGACCCATCCGTCCAGACTCTTGCGCTTCAGTCGGGTGAAGTACATGTAGTAAAGCACCTGTTCAACCTAGAGGTCGCCCAGAATTTCGAGAAGAACAAGAACTTCGTGCTGCTTTCAAGGGGCGGGTCCTACAGGGGCCTAGGCTTCAACGTCACGGTTGCCCCCTATGACAACTTCGAAGTCCGCGACGCGATATCCAAGATGCTGGACATCGACGCGGCATTCAATGCAGTAATCGGAAGGCACGGAGAGCGCGCGTACGGTCAGTGTCCGCCCTGGGTGCCGCACGGATACGACCCGACGCTCAAATCGTTGTGGAGCTACAATCCCGCAGAGGGCCTGAAGCTGCTGGAGAAGAACGGCTTTAAAGACGTGAACAACGACGGGTTCCTGGAATGGAACGGCAAACCGTTCAAAATGGAGATAAAGACCCTGGCAGGCTCACAGGTGAAAGTCCTTACGATCCTCGCCACGCAGCTGAGGGAGAAGGGCATAAACGCAAGCGTGCTGCAGCAGGATACCGCAGTCTGGGCCGACGACCTCGTGCAGGGCAGGACCACGATATTCTTCGACTACAGCTTCGCCGGGACAACCGGGTTCCATTCTCTCTTCCATAGCTCTATGATAGGAAAGGCGAACACCCATTACTACAAGAACGCCGAAGTGGACAAGCTGCTCGACGAAGCCCTCACAAAGACCAACTTCAACGAGCTTTCCACCCTTTGGAAGAAAGCTCAGAAGATAGTTTTCCAGGAGAGGGCGGGAATACCCATGTACTTCGAATGGAGCTATACGATAGCCAGCACCAAGGTCAACGACCTGGTCCCCCCGTGGGGAGGGTTCAACCTCGTAACGCAGCAGAACAACGTCTGGCTCAGCAAGTAGCTAACTAGTTACCTGAACAAGTATGGGCCGGGCTCGAAAAAGGGCCCGGCCGTCCATGGGATGGGGTAAAGATTGGGTAAATACCTTGTCAGGCGCATATTGATGACCATACCCGTGCTTTTCGGGATTACTTTCATCGTGTTCGCCATGGTATCGTTCGCCCCGGGAAGCGCCATAAGCCTAATGCTCAGCAACGAGAACGTAAACGTCGAGAACGTAGAGCAGTTAAGAAGCGAGCTCGGGCTCGACCTTCCTTGGTACACGCAGTACCTTCGTTATATGGGAAGGCTGCTCAAAGGCGACATGGGCAGGTCTATCCAGTATAACAGGCCGGTCGGCGAGATGATAAGGGAGAAGATTGGGAATACCATCATGCTGGCTTTAAGCTCGATGATAGTCGCAATCGTCATCGCCATACCGCTCGGAGTCATAGCTGCCGCCAAGCGGAGGTCCGTATTCGATTACCTGGCTACCGGCATGGCATTGGTAGGAGTGTCCATCCCGGGCTTCTACCTGAGTCTGATACTAATCATAGTTTTCGGCCTCAACCTGGGATGGTTCCCCATAAGGGGGCTGCCGACCTACGACGCGACATTCCTGAAGGTCATCAGGCACCTGACGCTTCCTTCGGTGACGCTCGGCTCCATGTTAGCCGGGGTTCTCACCAGGATGACGAGGGCTTCGGTAATAGAGGCCATGTCGCAGGATTACGTGAGGACTGCCCGCTCCAAGGGGCTTGCGGAGTACATGGTGCTGTTCAAGCACGCATTGAGGAATGCTCTCCTGCCGGTGCTCACCACGATCGGCATGCAGTTCGGGTCCCTCCTGGGAGGAGCTGTCATAATCGAGACCATCTTCTCCCTGCCGGGCCTGGGCATGCTGTCGATGAATGCCGTCAAGTTCAGGGACATACCGTTGATCCAGGGGACGGTGCTGGTCTTCTCGGTCAGCTTCGTCGCAGTGATGCTCCTGGTCGACATGCTGTACGTCCTTGTGGATCCGAGGATCAGATATGAGTGAAGAATTGACTTTGGAATACAAAGAGGCGCCGAGCCCGAAATTCAAGGCCCTGAGGTCGTTTGCCAGGCACAAGCTCGGCTTGTTCGGCATCGTGGTCTTGGTGGCATTCATACTGACCGCGCTGCTTGCGCCCGTGATTGTCCCGAACGACCCTTATACGATGAAGCTGGAGGAGCCTTTCCTTCCGCTGGGTTCCCCGGGCCATCCGCTCGGCACTGACAACTTCGGCAGGGATATGCTCTCAAGGCTTGTATATGGTGCGAGGATCTCCCTTCTGATAGGAGTCGTCGTCGTCTCCGTTGCCGCGGTCCTCGGAACTGTGCTTGGGCTTATGGCGGGTTACTACGGCGGCTGGGCGGACTTTGTGATCATGAGGATGGTGGAGGTGTTCTATTCTTTCCCGTTCCTGATCCTCGTAATCGCCGTGATGGCCATACTGGGTCCCAGCATATTCAATGTCATGTGGGTGCTCGGAGTGGTCAGCTGGCCGTCATATGCCAGGGTGGTTAGAGCGCAGGTCCTTTCCCTCAAATCCTCTGACTTCGTCTCGGCGGCGAGGGCGACGGGCTGCGGAGATTCCAGGATAATATTCAAGCATATACTCCCCAACACTATGACCCCGATAATCGTGCAGGCTACGCTGGGCATACCGAATGCGATACTGTCATCCGCGAGCCTTGGCTTCCTCGGCTTCGGGGTGCAGCCCCCGACGCCGGAGTGGGGTTCGATGGTCAGCCAGGGAAAGGACTACATAATGATGAACTCGAACCTGATCATACTGCCAGGGTTGTGCATATTCGTCGTGGTGCTGTGCTTCAACTTCATAGGTGACGCGCTTAGGGATACCCTGGACCCCAGGCTTGCAAGGGAATTGAAATAGGGCCCATAACAGGAGGTTACGGATGGATATAGATTACAAGCTGGGCAAGGTGCCTTACTTCAGGGAATTCTACGGCGTGGACGAGCTCTACGGACATGCTGAAAGGGTGACAAAGGCCAATCCGTCGCTGTGTAAGCTGGACTACGTCGGCAAATCCAAGGCGGGCGAGCCCATACCGATGGTCAGCGTAGGGGACGGGGAACAGTCGGTGCTGCTTTTCGCCTCGCCGCATCCCAATGAACCGATCGGGGCCATGATGGCCTACTTCCTCCTCGACGAGCTCATCAAGGACGAGGAGCTGAGAGCTGGCCGCACCTGGCACATAATACCATGCATAGACCCTGACGGTACGAGGCTCAACGAAGGCTGGTTCAAGGGCCCGTTCACGATAAAGGACTATGCGAAGCATTTCTACAGGCCAAGGGGCGACGACCAGGCTGAGTGGAGCTTTCCTATAGAATACAAGACATTCAAGTTCGACAAGCCGATCCCCGAGACAAAAGCGCTTATGGAGGCGATAGTGAAGACGAAGCCGGCAGTGATGTATTCGCTCCACAACGCCGGATTCGGAGGGGCATATTACTACATCTCATATCCGCTCGATAAGGCATACGAGACTTTCCACAGGCTGCCGAAGGAGAGGAATCTCCCCTTGTCGCTCGGGGAGCCGGAAGTGCCTTACTGCGTCCAGTTCGCCCCGGCTATCTACAAGACCAACCTGGTAACGGATGCATACGACTACTACGAGAAATACGGCAAAGGAGACCCTGCACAGTACATGTTCGGCGGGGCGTCCAGCCGCGATTTTGCCGATACTGTGAGCAAGCCCTTTACCCTGGTCACCGAGGTGCCCTACTTCATGTCCGCAAAGATAGGGGACCTGAGCAAAGTAGGGAGGACAAGGCGCGATGTCATACTTGATGGCGTCGAAAGGTCTAGGAGGATGCTGTCGTTCGCCCAGGCGGTGATCGACGAAACCATAGACCATGTCCAGGAGGGGGCGGTCCTCAGGGACGCGGCTGCCCGCTTCGTGAAGACGCTTGCAAAAGGACTGGACAGTGAGGAGAAATGGGCAAAGGAGAGCCCCGGGATGCTGGAAGAGGCAACAGTCGCCCAGGAGACAGATGCCCTCTACGTAAACGTCTTCTATAAGATGCTCATAGTCTCGATGTACAGAAGGGCGCTGGGAATGCAGGTGGAAAAGGGCGCCCCGGCAAGTGTCGTCGACGCGAAAGCTAAGCTTGACGCGGCTTTGGACGCATGGGCCGAGGAGATTGAAAATGCCCTGGATTATAAGGTGGTGCCGATAAGGGACCTCGTGCAGGTGCAGTACGGCGCATTGCTGGCCGTGCTGGACGCACTGGGCTCTTCAGATTGACCAAGTTGCGGTTTCATCGGGGCTCCGGCGGTGGCCGGGGCCCTTCTTTTCTATGCCTGCCCGGTTCACCCAAATATATCCAGCAGAGGCTATAATGTTTATATGACTAACGGTACTGGGAGGTAATCATGGACGCAATAAGGAGAGTAAGAAAGGTTGTCGCGGGAAACAGGACTGTGGACGGCGCAGGGGTCAATCTGGTCAGGGTGCTCGGCAAACCCGACGTGCTGGATTTCGACCCGTTCCTCATGCTGGACGCGTTCGATTCTACAGACCCCCTGGACTATGTAAAGGGATTCCCATGGCATCCGCACCGCGGGATAGAGACAGTCACCTATCTTGTCAGCGGCGACATCGAGCACAGCGACAGCCTTGGAAACAGCGGCAGCATCAAGGGCGGCGACTGCCAGTGGATGACGGCAGGCTCGGGGATAATCCACCAGGAGATGCCGAAGGCAAGCGAAAGGATGCTCGGAGCCCAGCTTTGGCTGAACCTTCCGGCAAAGGACAAGATGACCGAACCGGCCTACAACGATATAACCAACGACATGGTCCCCGTGGTGGGATCGGATGGGACCAGGGTACGTGTAATCTCAGGGGCATACAAAGGCATACAGGGCGCCTTTCAAGGAAAGTTCGTAAAGCCTGTGTACCTGGACCTTGAAATGGATCCGGGTGCTTTATGGGAAGTAGGCACCAGGGAGGGCAACACCGTGTTCCTATATATCATGTCGGGAAGCATTCAGCCGAGCCCGGTAGGGGAGGCAGTCCCTGAGAAAAGGGCGGTGCTCTATGAAGACGGAGAGAAAGTCGCAATCAAGGCGGGCAGGTCCGGGGCAAGGCTGCTCTTCCTCGAGGGCAAGCCCCTCGGCGAGCCGATAGCATGGGGCGGCCCGATCGTCATGAACACCAAGGAAGAGCTGAGGCTCGCCTTCAGGGAGCTCGACGAGGACACGTTCATAAAGCACGGAGCCCGGCCGGCATAGCGTCGATGCAAAGTGACGGAATAATTAACCGACAAGCAGTGCGGGCTATATGGTGGTATGCTTGAATCACCAAGAACGGAGGCGATAGATTTGGATTTGCTGAGCCTACTTACATCGCAGCTGTCAGACAAGGAGACACTATCCAAGATAGGCGGCACGGTCGGGGCGAGCCCAAGCCAGACGAGGAAGGTCGCCGAGCTCGGGTTGCCGGCATTGCTGCAGGCCCTAAGCAGGAACGCAGGGTCCGAACAGGGGGCCCAGGCATTGGCGAAGGCGCTCGACCAGCACAGCCAGGACGACGTGGACGACCTTCTGGGGTTCTTCAGCAAGGTAGACCGCAGCGACGGCGACAAGATACTGGGGCACATACTGGCCGACAAGAAGACCAACGTACAGAGCGCGGTCGCCAAGCAGGCAGGCCTGGACGTTAATCAGGTATCCGGACTCCTGACCCAGTTCGCGCCGCTGCTGCTTGGGCTTCTCGGAAGGCAGAAGAAACAGCAGAACATAGAGGCGGACGGACTGGCGGGAATGCTCTCGGCCCTCACGGGCGGTTCGGGCAACAGCCAGAACAGCAGCCTGATGTCGATGGCATCGAAGCTCCTGGACGCGGACGGGGACGGCAACATCATGGACGACATCGGAGGGCTGCTGGGAGGTTTCTTTGGAAAGCGCTGATGACGGAAAACGGAATTGTTTTAAGGTGCAGGCCGTCATCGTCCGGCCTGCACCTTTCAGCCCTTATCCCGTTAGCTTGGCATCAAACCATTAAGGCGTTTTTTATGCCCATCCTAGAAGCCCATCCCGGCAGGTGAGACCGCTGCCGTGACGAGAAGAGGGTTCGCGTTTGCTGCTGCTGCAAACCTACCCGCAGCATAGATTCCGTCTGGGCCCGTTCCGTCGACGCTTCCGCCTATATATACGCCGTACTGCGCATCCTTTACTAGGCCGGGGGCGCTGAAGAAGATGTTGACGAATTCCCTTGCGGGGGCGAAAGTCAGGACCTCCTTTCCTGCAAGGTTTATCGAAACAGGGGTCGCCGCTTTCGAAACCTGGTTGGTGATGACGAATATCGAAGCCTGGGTGGAGTTGGCGTCCGGCCTGGTGAAGTGGTTACCCGTGGCTATCACTGTACCTCCTGTTATCGTAAACGGGCCCGTTGAATCGACCCCGCCTTTACCACCGGTGTTACCCCCCTGCAGCACGGCTGTGCCGCCGTTGATATTGACCGTCCCATTGGAGTCGATCGCGTCCCCCTTCGCCAGGATGTAAACATAACCTCCGTTTATAGTTATATCGTCGTGGGCATTTATTCCGTCGTCCTCGGCGGTTATCCTTATATTGCCGCCCTCTATGATCGCATCGTCATCGCTGGCTATGCCCTCCTCGTTCTTTCCTGTCACAATCAGCGTTCCTGCCCCTCTTATCTCCAGCGTGTCGTTGCTGAACAGGCAGGCGTCGTATTCGCCCGAGTTCTTGGCGTCCGTCAGACAGCTCGTTGTCCCCGACTTCAATGTAATGCTGGCCCTTTTAGCGTCGGTTATCAGGATGGCGGGGCCCTTCGGATTTGTTATGTTCGCTCCGTTTAATTCGATGTACACTTTTTCCTTCGTATTGACTTCAACGTAGCCGTCGGCGAGCGTGCCGGATATCGTGTATGATCCCCCCGAAGTTATCTTAACGGTGCTGCCGGTCACGGTAGCGCCTGTGCCCTTCACTGTTATCGTGCTTCCCAGTGTGATGGCCGTGGCGCTTGCGAAATCAGGGGCCTCCGTCCCGGCCGATGCGCCCACAGGGACCATTGCCAACGTAAAAAAAGCGACAATCGCGAATATCTCGGTCTTTCTCATCATCTGCATCTCCTTAGTAGATCCTGTCTTCGAATTCTTTCATTGTAAGAGATATGCTGAGGTTCCCGTTCCTGGTTCTGAGCTGGTCGAGGAACTCCTTGTTGTCCTTCATTCCGTCCATGCTGACGTTGTACTGCACCTCGAACATAGTGCCGAAACCGCTGGTCTTGACCCTCCTTAAGCTCCATGCCCTTGTGTACTTGTCGAGCAGGTCGTCGAAAAGCCCATGGTAATTGAGGTCCTCCGGCACAGTCACCTTCAGCACCATGGCCCCCGGCCTGGGGTTCGCGAACTTCAGATAGTACATGGCGAGCATCGCAAGGCACATCACCGCGGTGAAGATGGCGGCATAACCTAAATAGCCGATGCCGCAGGCGAGTCCGACCCCCACTGAATAGAGCAGGAAGGCGATGTCCCTGGGCTCTCCGGCGGCACTCCTGAACCTTATCAGGCTGAAGGCGCCGGCCAGGCTGAACGCCCTTGCGACGTTGTTTCCGACGAGGAATATTATCGCGGCCACAATGGCAGGCATCATGACGAGAGTGCCTGTGAAGCTTGCCGAGTAGCCTTCACGCTTGTGTGTATGCATGTATACGAGGCTGATGATAAGGCCGAGGCCAAGGGATGCCCCCAGGACTGCGAGGGTGTTCAGGACAGTGAACTCGGCATTGGTGGAGGAAGACAGGATGGACTCTATCATATCGAAACGCTCCTTCTTGTGCTTATCCGACGGCGTTGTGCCGCCCCTCTCAAGCCTTTTGCCTGAGGAGCACTGTGACGTGCCGCCGGGACCTCTGATGCTCCCTCCGTGCAGGCCCTCTCATATTCCCGCCCGTACTTTGAGAAGCCGGTCTTGTAGATTCTGCACTCCGACATCGCGGATGCGAGCCATAAGGGCACCGCCCTTGAGAACTTGACCTCCATGAGCGCCTTGCCTTCCGGAAGCAGAGGCTTCCCATATGGCTCCACGTCAAGGCTCAGATCCGTCCTCCTGGTTATGATGTCTGTATCGAAAGTCACACGAAGGTCCTTCTCTTTTGTTCCTGTGTATGCCATGCGCCTGTAGCCGACGAAGGCGGCCGGGTAGACTTCGTTATAAGCAAGGAAATTCGAGATTTCATGGATGACCTGATTGTTAAGATATCCTCCGACTTGGGGTCCTTTGCCCGTCCGGACGAACGACTTCGCCTCGTCAAGCGTCATAGCTGCGCGCCTTTTATTCACCGTACCCAGTATCTTCTTCTTGATCTCCAGGAATACCAGCCCGTTGCCGCCTTCCGGTTTTCCATAGCAGCGCATCCTGAGCTTCTCCTTGTAATCCGGGTACGAAAGAGACCGCCTGATGAAGCAGCTGTCCCTGGTATCGAAGTAAATATTGTAAATCGGGTAGGCAAGCCCGTCGCCGCAGTGGCTGTCCAGCTCGACCAGATTCGCAATCATGGGTATGAATGCTTCCATTTGCTCGATGCCTATCACATATTTAAGCTCATATCTCGTGAAAGTCCCAATAGCCATAAGGCCGTCCTCCGCTTGCTCGATCGGCTGCGATCGTCAGTTTTCGATTTCATGATATTAGGCGATTGTTACAGGAATTTGTGCTGCGCATTAACATATCGTTACATAAAAGAATCGGAGAGGCGTTCCGCCCCTCCGTCTAATTTATAGCTGAGTCGCTGTCATTTGGCAGCCTTCACGCAAATGGCGCAAGCTTGCTTGCTAAGTGCTGCTGTAGCAGTCAATCCCAGCCTTCGGGGTAGTTCTCGATGCGAGGGAATTTGCTTAGCTTGATGTCGAATATCTTGGCGTCATAGAAACCGACGTCGCATATGGCGCGGATCAAATAATCAGCGACGTCGTCGTTCGGGACCTCGAAGAAAATGGAGCCGGTATGCGATTCGCCGATGAAGCGGAACACAGGCGCGATTTCGTCCATGAAATCCCAGCTCTCGTTTTCATAGAAATTCGTGAAGTAAATCCCGGCCCCTGGTTTTATGAGCATGAATGTGAAGTCCTCACGGATGTCATATGGTGAATCGGCATAGCCCAGGAACTCAAGTTCAAGCCCCACTATCACGAATTTGTTACCTCGCGCAGGGACTGCCCTGACGGTCTTGCTGTCCCTGGCGTCATACAGCTCATAGCTCTCTGCATATTGGGTCGGCAAACCCGAAAACGGGATACAACCTGCCGTCAACATCACCAGCGATAAAGCCAGTAAAGTCAATGCCGGGAACCTCGCCCTCTTCACATTCCTCGCCCCCTTTGCATGCAATAATGTTTATTTGCTGTATTATATGCTGACCGCTCGAATGCCTATATGATGGGATCCGGCCAAGAAAGGGTGGAACTCGGTTGCGGCCACTCATAACCCGATTAGCCCATATAGATGGGCATAGCTGGGGACCCGGTCAGAATTGCCCCGGGTAGGTGCGCTGAGGGATATAAGCAATCGAGGCTTGGTTTATGAGGTTGAACGCCTTGTCGGTGACCTTGAAAGTATACCTGTTTAGGTCCAGGGTATCAGGGATGAGGAAGAATACGGATCCGGTATCCCCGCCCTTGCCGGGGAACTGCTCCTGCAGGGCATCGTACAGCGTATAAGGCGAATCCTCGTAGAAGTTCTCGATGTTGACCACGGGCGGGACAGGGTCAAAGATGACGAACCTCAGCTCGTCTCGGATATTTGCCGGGGCCAGCCCATTGTAATTAAGGTTAACCTTGACGATCAGGTACGTGTAGCCGTCTGCAGCCTCCATGACGGGCGTCCCGCCCACATCGCCCTCTTGATAAAGCCTTTTCGACAGCCCGTACTGGACGTGGTCGACAGACCACCTGGGAAGGCAGCCCGACGAAGCGAAAACGAAGGCGGCGAGCAATACAACAAGCGCAAAACGGATTGTCTTCATAGAGTCCCCTTCTTTCATATCGGCAAATGTTTGCCAGGCCTACATTTACATTATTATATGATTCGTAGACAATTCCTTTATAAGACGCCTTAGATAAAATACAATGGAAAAACCGAGCAGAATTGCGCCGTTTCCGCGTTATGAGAATGAACCCCCTGCTGAAGGAGGAACGATGGAAAGACCGGACGACGTATTGGAAGCCAAGGGACAAGACGAAAATGAATCCGCCGCTGAAGCTGGCGTGGCAAAGAAGAGGCTTCGCAGGAGGCGCGCGCTGACTGTGACTGTCGCCTCGCTGTTCCTGGTAGCCGCAGCCTTCCTTGCGGTTTACTATCTTGTTCCTGGGCTGTTGCCTTGGTCTGAACCGGAGAAAGAAGTCCCAGACCCGTCTGCAATGCTGGGCAATTTCAGGCCAGCAGAGGCCGTGAAAGAGGACATCCCATTGGTCGGCGGAGGATATGCCGCCGACAATCCACCGTGGGGGGACGACGAGGTCTTCTCGTTGCTCATCATCGGCAATGACTATGATTACTCCAAAGGCGGCAAAAGGGTGGCGTCATCGGCCGGCAGGGCCGACACCATAATGCTTCTACTGGTGCCAAGGCAGAAAATGTCCGCCGCGCTCGTCTCCATACCGAGGGATACGATGGTAACCAATGCGGCAGGCTCCAGCGTCAAGATCAACAGCCTCTATAGGGCACCGGTCCCTTCGGCGCTGTCGGCAGAAGTCTCCAGGATGACCGGCATTTCGGTCGACAGATGGGTGAGCATAGACTTCTCTGGCTTCGTGGAGGTCGTGGACATCTTAGGCGGGGTCGAGATCGAAGTGCAGAAGAGGATGAAATACACGGACGTAGCCGGCGGCTACCATATAGACCTCTCGCCTGGGC
>JAGOKM010000118.1 GCA_017994615.1 Bacillota bacterium
GGATATACCCGCTCGGCTCGGGCGCGGTACTTCCAGAGACGCTGGAGGTGACGGCCGTTACCAAGGCAGGGGGCGACATCCCCCTTTCGGCAGTTGCGGGAGCCTCGTGGGCATATTATGAGGGCAGGGACTACCTCGAGATGACTTTGCCTGCGGATTACACGGAAAACTACGCATACGTAAGGGCGGATTACTCCTACAGCCTCTCCGAGGGCATATACTTCCTCGGTTCCGGAATAGTGAGGGGCAGCGTGACAGCCCGGCTGGACGGTGCGCCGCTTCGCGAGGGCGAAGACTACGAGCTGGACTACGAAACGGGCGTCCTTTTCCTTTTCACGATGCCGCAGACGGGCGCCGAGGGGCTTCTGACGGTGGAGTTCGAGTATGAAGTAGCCGGCATGAAATCCTGGCTTGCCGCGGCAAGCATAGTTTATAAGCCCGCCGAGGATGTCCGCGTCAGCATCGATTATGCCTATTCCTCCGTTTCGCCATACCTCGCAGAGGACCAGGAGAAGGTGCCTATGGAACGCAGTTACGACAACGTCATGGCAGCTGAGCTAGCATGGGACCTGTCAGACGAGCTCCAGCTTAAGGCCGGGGCGGTGCTTAACGCGTCAACATTCCCCGGAGATTCGGCAAAGAGGCCGCATGCTCCCAACTCAATAATGTGGATATCGGACCTTGCCGACGATTCCGGTGGTGTGTGGTGGGCTTTCCTGCATAAGGCAGGCATAACCCTGCTGTCCCCATACACCGGCACATGGCGGCAGGTCGGCCTGCCCGCAGCGCTCGCGGGATCGGCGGTGCTGTCGGCCGCATCGGACGGCGAATTCTGGTATTTCGGAACGGAAGCCGGGATTGCGAGGCTCGATCCCTCATTTTCCTCGTACGGGGAGGGCTTCCCGGGCGTAACGTCGCTCTGGAAGGTCGCAGGGACAAGGCAGGGATTGCCGTCAGGCGAAATACTCTCACTCGAAGTCTACGGCGGAAGGATATACGCAGGCACTCCGATCGGACTTGTATCTGGCCCGGCCGACATGGAGGGCAAATGGCAGCTGTACAGGTACACAGAGCATCCTGAACTTGGAGACGGTAGGGTGACGGGGCTTGCGTCATCGACCTTCTTCCTGTATGTTGCGACTTCTGCCGGCACTTCGATATTCGACGGGACAGATTTCACCCTCCTTGACCCAAACCCGGCGCGCTCGTTGCAGAAGGCGGACGTGGATGCGGGCGCAGATGCCATCGCCTCAACATCGGACGGGGCGATTCTTCTGACGGGAGGCGCGATATCAGGGAGGCTGTTCGACGGAAAGGACGTGACCTCATCGGACGGGCATGGCGGCTTCGCCTACGCGGTCACTGCCGACGGGCTGCATGCCTTCGACTTTTCTCTGGGCCTGGAGACCAGGCTCATCGATAAGGAGGGCCTCATTTCCGTGGCGACAGACGGTAAGGCGGTCTATGCAGCCGGAACAGCAGAAGACGGTTACCTGCTGTCGGTCTATTCCATCCATTACCCGATGGGCACGGCGCAGACAATCGGCCCGGAAATCCACATGATACCGGGTGAGGACGGATCCCGCTACTTGCCCAAGGACCCCTCGGAGAACACAGTATGGGGCATCGGGGGGCTGCTTGCGTTGGACTACAGGGGCGAGAGGCTTTCCGCGGGCGCTGCCCTGAAGGCCAGGAGCTCAGGCAGCATAGCAGGCACGGGACCCGGAAAGCCCGACTCGGCGTCAATGGAGATCGACCTTGCATGGAAACCTCTTGGGAATCTCAGGCTGGGACTGGGCGACACCCTTGAGTTCTCGAGCCTCTGGTCCGGCATGGCTAATGCCACAGGCATCCGTTTTTCGAATTCTACGCGCGCCGGCATGACATGGAACGGCCCTGTCTCGCTAGATGTATCTGCAAACTACAACATTGAGGGCAAGGGCAGCGAACCTGGCACTATCGGCCACACGTTGGGGATGAGCGCAAAGCTGCAGTACTCCCTCGCTGGCTTCAGGGCTACAGGGGCGCTTTCGGCAGCCTACAAGAACTCACCCTCCACCGGTTCCTACGCATCCTCAAGCGCTGCGTTGGGCGCATATCTGCAGATCGGGAGCAATTCGTCGCTGAGCGTCTCGTACAGCGAACCGACACCTCTCGGCCTGATGCTGTCCCCCGGGGGAAGCTACAGGTCGCTGTCTTCAAGCTTCAGGTACTTCGCTCACGTCAATACGGGAAGCGTCACATTATCTGCCAAGGGCAGCTACAGACGGGATATAAGGAACGCATCGGATTCGGCCGAACTGTCGGTTTCGGGCATATACTCGGCAAGGCAGCTCATCTTCCTCGGAAGGTCGTTCCTGCCCAGGCTGGAAGCATCGGTTTCATACCTCGTCCCGCAGGGCGCGGAAAGCAGGCTTAATGCGTACCTCAAGTTTTCGGCCGGGATGTCGTTCGGGATCTTCAGCGCCGAAATGAGCCTGTCCAACAAGCTGTCATACATCATCGAATCAAGGCGGGTCATAGATTCCGGCGACGGGAGCATGACCGCCTATCTCTCAGTGCCTGGATGGACCGTCCGCCCTTACGTGCAGCTGGGCGGCTCATACTCAGTGGACGGCGGGCCGTACGCCGAGGCCAGCGGAAGCTGGAAGGCTAGCGCCAAGGTAGGATTATCCGGCACAGGGAAAGTTGCCAACAAGGCATTCGCGTCCTATTCGTATTCGAGCCTGAAGGGCGGAAGGCATGACATAGGCATTTCCGAATGGATTACGATGCCCCTTATGGACGGGAGGATGAGCTTCGGCGCCGGGATCAGCGGATCGGCCGGCCTGCTCCAGGACGACATCCAGGCCTCGTCTTACAGGGCATCGGTAAGCTCTTCCCTGGAATACAGGATCAATCAAAGATGGTCGGTCAAGGCTGCGGCCGAAGCGGGGTTGGGAGCCGCACGGCTGTACGAAGCCCCAAAGGGGATATTCGGCTTCGAGCTCGGCGCCTCACTCGTTTTTTAAAGCGATCGGTGTGGTGCTGACACTTCCAAAGGTCTATAATCTTATTGCTGTGCGCCTATAGCTCAGGGGACAGAGCGCCGGCCTCCGGAGCCGGATGCGCAGGTTCGATTCCTGCTAGGCGCGCCATTCCTTCTAACCTTGCCAATCAGAATCTTCTTGCTAGAGTGCAATATCGAAGAGTATTATATAAATTGGTGTAATTTGCGCGCTCAATTTGGAGGTGTGCAGTTTGCTCAAGCAAGCGCTCGACTCGCTGAAGAAGGCGGAAACCGATGCGGAGCAGCTAGTGGCGTCGGCGAGAATACGCGCCCTCGAAATCAGGAAGGCCGCCGAGGTGAAGAGGGCCGCCATGGAAGAAGAGAAGGTGGAGTCCGCAAGGTACGAGGCGGCTTCAGTGCTCGCAAGGTACAAAGCGGAGGCCGACGGGATAATGGCTGCTGCCGAAATCGAAGGCGCGAAGCAGGCTGAAGAGCTGGACAGGATCGCGGAGGCGAACAGGGGCAGGGCCCTCAACAGAGCCGTCGAGAGGATAGTGAGGAAGAATGGCCATCGCTGAGATGCTCAGGGTGACCATCGTAGGACTCGTAGAGGACTCCGTCAGGATCACCGAGGCGATACATGACAAAGGCGTAATACAGATCGAAACGCCCATAACGGAGGAGCCTGAAAAGAGGCTCGGGGAAGTCGTCGACCTCAATAGCAGGGCACTCGAGACGGATTCGCTGGTTTCCGGGCTCAAGTCGGCAATAGATTTCATGGACAGGCAGAAGCAGGTCAAGAAGGGCGCCCTCGGGACCTTCATCGGATGGCACTACAGGATAGACG
>JAGOKM010000119.1 GCA_017994615.1 Bacillota bacterium
GGCTATAACGGGGATATAACAAGGACGATCGCCGTCGGTCGGCCGAGCGGTGAGATGTTGGCGCTTTACGATGCCGTGGCGGAGGCGAACGAGGCGGGAAGGATGGCCGCAAGGCCGGGGATCACAAGCGAGGAGCTGGACTGCATATGCAGGGACGTCATTTCAAGGAGGGGTTTCGCCGACCTTTTCATACACAGGACCGGACACGGGCTCGGCGTGGAGATCCATGAGGAGCCCTACATAGTGAAAGGTTCGCAGACCACGCTTCTGCCGGGGATGGCCTTCACGATAGAGCCCGGGGCGTATCTGCCCGGCGTCGGCGGGGTGAGGATAGAGGACGACGTCATCATAACCCCGTTGGGAGCTGAGGTGCTCACGAAATCCCACAGGAGGCCGTAGACAAGCATGACGTAAAAAGCGGAGGGCGCACCTTGGGTGCCACCCTCCGCAAATCCGGTATTGCCTGTGGATTACCTCTTGTTGCACTCGGGGCAGCAACGGGCGCACCCATCGACCTGGGCGTAGATCTTCTTGGCCGCTTTCAGAGCATCCTTGCAGTTGTCGAAACTGCCTATCAACAACCTGTTGCTTACGTTCGGCATGCTGGAGCAAAGCCAGGTGTGCACCTCGTGTTCGCCTGTCTTCTGGGCATTGACGCTTACGTAATAGAGCTCCATGACTACACCCCTTTCAAATTCATGCCATGAGAAATCCCCTTTACGGTCCATTCAAAGCCGTTCGGACGTTGCTTGGGCTTCCTTTCGGCCAACGTAGGATTTATTTCACCAAAAGTATGGTAATTCCTTCAATGTCCGTAATGCTGCTAATCGGGAGGGGCATAGTCCCATGGCTTCAACGTGCCTTGCCGACGGCCTTGGCGATGCCTTCCAATGCCTTATCCAATACAAGTCTGGGGCAGGCGAAGTTGAGCCTTGCGAACCCGGAACCTGCACTGCCGAATACGTAGCCCTGGTTTAGAGCCACCCTCGCTTCTTCCACCAGCATGTTCTTGAGCCCGTCGTCTCCAAGCCCGAGGCCCCTGAAATCCAGCCAGGCGAGGTACGTACCGTCAGGCTTCCTGTAGGTTATCTCGGGAATGTGGCTTCGTATGAAATCCTCGATGGCGTCCCTGTTCTTCTCCATGTATGACAGGGCTTCATCAAGCCATCCGCCGCCTTCGGTATATGCCGCGACCGCCGCCGCCAGGCCGAACGGGTTCGGTTCCGCGATCCCGCTGGTCTCCAGCCTCTCCTCGAGGCCGCTCCTCAGCTCGCCGTTGGCGGCGATGAGGTTCGAGACCTGCAGCCCGGCGAGGTTGAAGGTCTTGCTTATGGCCGTACACGTTATCGAACCCATCGCGAAGCTTTCCTTGATGCTGGCGAAGGGGATGTGCCTGCGCTCCTTGAAGACGAGGTCGCAGTGGATCTCGTCCGCCACCACCAGAACGCCGTTGGCCAGGCAGATGTCGCCCAGCCTCTCCAGCTCCGCCCTGCTCCAGACCTTGCCCACGGGATTATGGGGGCTGCAAAGAAGCAGCAGCTTCGCCTTGGGATCGCAGGCCCTTCTCTCAAGGTCTTCGAAGTCCATCGCATAATCGCCGCCTCCAAGCTCAAGCAGCCTGTTGTCCGAAACCAGGCGCCCGTTGCCGGCGATGAGGCTGAAGAATGGATGATAGACGGGAGACTGCAGTATGATCTTATCGCCAGGCGAGGTGAATTGCTGGATTATCGCATTGATGCCTGCCACGACGCCCGGGGAGAAGACCAGCCAGTCCTTGTCGACGTCCCAGCCGTGCCTTATTGAGAACCAGCCGGATGTGGCGTCCATGTACTCCTCTGTCCTGCAGCTGTAACCGAAGATGCCAGAGGAGGCGACCCTGGCCAGGGCGTCTTTTATCGGTTGGGCGCAGTCGAAATCCATGTCCGCGACCCACAGGGGAAGCAAATCCGTCCTGCCGTACATCCTCTCCATTATTGCCTTCGACCACTTCACAGAGGCAGAACCGTTGCGCGGAGCCAACCTGCCGAAATCATAACCCAAACCCCATCCCCCCCGAAACCATGAGAATCCTTGCCTAGAGCCGTGATGCAAGAGTAATGTCAGCATCGAATCTAGCTGTGCTTTATTTCAGGATAACATCAGGACACGGCCTTCCGGTATCCGTCATGATGCTTTTTTATGACCCGCGAGGGATTATCTTCCAATAACCTAAGAGTCATACTATCATTGATTATGACCTATGAGAAAGCCGGCATGCCCGAAACAATCCGATGCTTATGCCGGGCTGCGAAAAGGGAGGTTCAAGCGCCTTGGAGGACCTTAAGGTATTCCTCGACCGTGGGATAAGGGAGCTCGGCAAGGACGCGCTAAAGATGGCGGCAAGAAGGCCCGGCCTTATACTCGACATGAAGAGGCTTGCTAACGGGCTGGCGTCGGCTGAGGCCAGAAGGAGCAGGATGAAAGCTTCAGGCCTTGATGTCCCCCCTTTCATGATCGCCAGCATAACGAAGATATGCAACCTGGGCTGCGCCGGATGCTACGATGCGGCGAACGGGCCTTCACGATGCGCCGATGATATGCCCGCATCTACTTGGGGAAGGGTATTCGACGAGGCTGATGAGCTGGGTGTAGCGTTCATACTGCTTGCAGGCGGCGAACCGCTTGAGAGGCAGGACGTACTGGGCGAGGCCGCAAAGCGCAGGGGGATCGTATTCCCGGTGTTCACGAACGGGCAGCTTATCGACAGGCAGGCCGCGCGCTTCTTCGCAAGGAACAGGAACCTTATCCCCATGATCAGCCTGGAGGGCGGCAGGCAGGCGACCGACAAAAGGCGAGGGGACGGCGTATTCGACAATGTCATGGAAGCCATGGAGCTTCTCCATAAGGAGGATGTGTTCTTCGGTACGAGCCTTACGGTGACCAGGGCGAACATCGGCGAGGCCGCGTCGCCTGATTTCATCAAGGCGTTGAGGTCCAAAGGAGTGGGCGCGTTCGTCTACGTCGAGTACGTGCCCGTCGATGGCGTCAGCGAGGACCTGGCCTTCGGGAAAGAGGAAAGGGAAAGCCTCGCCATAACGCTGGATGAGCTTAGGGAAAGCGCCGGGGGCATACACATCTCCTTCCCCGGCGATGAGGAGGCCATGGGAGGCTGCCTTGCCGCTGGGAGGGGTTTCGTGCACATCAGCCAGTCAGGGGGCCTCGAGCCGTGCCCGTTCTCCCCGGTTTCGGACATCTCCCTTAAGGACGTGGCGCTAAAGGAGGCGCTGGGCTCGCCCTTCCTAAGAAGGTTGAGGGACAGTGGGCTGATGGGGATGGAACACCTCGGGGGCTGTTCTTTGTGGAATCGCAGGGAAGAGGTCAGGAAGCTGCTCGATCGGTGACATACCAGGACGCATGGGATATATGGGAAGAAGGCCCGTCGAGGGCCTTCTTCTTATGCGGGTGAGATAATGGCGGTTATGCCCTCGCCTTTTTCACCTCTTGTATGAACCTGGCCGCATGATCCGAAAGCTCGTCCCACTTGCGCCCCTCTATCATCTTCCTGTCCGTGAGGGAAGTCCCTGCCCCTACGAAGCACGCCCCGGCCTTTATGTAGGCGCCTATGTTCTCGAGGTTGATGCCTCCCGTCGGGGTCAGCCTGATCTGGGGGAACGGGCCGGCCATGTCCTTGAAGAACTCCGGTCCTAGCTTAGTGGCGGGGAACACCTTGACGGCATCCGCCCCGGCCTCCCATGCCGCAAGAATCTCAGTCGGCGTGAACGCTCCGGGGATGCAGATCTTGGAATATTGTTTGGAGACGGTCATGATCTCCTGTTTGAATACGGGTGAAA
>JAGOKM010000120.1 GCA_017994615.1 Bacillota bacterium
CCTTAGTATCTCGGACTCCCTCTGCTTCATAAGCAAATAGCCCATGACAGGCACATAGCCTTCGGTTACGACCTTCGCCTCTTTCTCGATGCCTGAAACCAGCCTCTCGAAGGCCATCTCAAGGGGCCTTATGGCAGAATCCCTCGCCCATTCCTCGTACTTTGCGGATATCCTGCCCCAGTAGGCTGACCCTTCCAGCGCGCGCCTTATCCTGGGTTCCCCCTCGATGGAGCATCCCATAAGGACATCTTCGTCGAATGAGCCGCCCGGCACAATCGCAGACCTCACGTACGCTGGGTCCTTGCCGGATGCCGCAGCCCTTATGACCAGCATTATGTTCGCCATGTCCGCCCTTGCAGCCAGGAGCTTCTGCGCCCAAACAGCGCGCCTTGAAGACGCCATGTCGCTCAGGTAGGCGAAGAACTCCCTGTCTATGGCTATGTCGATTTCCAGCGGGTCCCCGCCCTGAGCCCTGTATCCGCGCACTGCAGAGAATGCTGCCTGCTTCAGCGACCTAGACAGCCTGTCAGCCTCGCTGAGCTGGGCCTCCTCAACATTCATCAGTCCTGATGCAGGAGAATCCTGCTCATCTTCGACCGCAGCGTGAGCTATGCTGTCGGTCTCCTCCCTGGGCGTCCATCCGTAGATGTCCGGCACCCCGGCTATCCTATCAAGCCCCGCCCTTGCAAGCAGTTCGCCCTTCAAGGCAGCCTTGAGGCGAAGGAAGTCCTGCCCTGCGTGGAACATTCCTGTGAAGTAAGGATCAGGGGAGAAGGAGGCCACCTCGATGTTCACTTCCCTGATGACTTCGCTGACCGCGGCTTCGAAATCGCTCTTTCCCAGCTTGCCGCTGTAATCCGTGTCGCCAAGGAACCTGAGCGCCTCTTCGAAGTCGGGCGCGTCAATCATCCTCTGTATAGCGTTCGGGTCCATGAGCTTTGATTCAAGGGCCTTGACCTTGCCGACCGCGTATGAGTAACCGTCCGATCCTCTCATCTCCAAAGCTCCTTATCGGGCGTCCCTTCCGGGAACAGCGCCTCAAGGATTATCGGCTCAAGGACTTCAGTATGGTACTCGCATATGGACGCAAGGGAGCAGTCCACGGAGACGTTCTCCCCTAGAAGGAGCAAGCCCCCTTCGAAGTCATCGGTCTCCCCCGGCAGGACGAAAGTGGTGTCCTGTCCCCTGGCCTCCATGACCTCGTTCAGGCCTTTGACGAACGACGAGTTGAAAAGCGCCTTGTCTGCTTCGGCCGGCACCACCCTCACAAGCCCCGTGGGGGCCACGGAGAGGACAAAGCCCCTTATCATCGCTGAGTAGTCCTTGTCGTTCAGGGAGTGCAGCTTCCCGGGCAGGGCGTCAAGGACTTTGCGGACCCATTCGCCCTTCTTCTCCAAAGCGCCGTTTCTGAGGGAAAGCGATGCCTGCACCCTGGCCCTTCTGACCATCTCCTGGCCCTTGGACTCGGCTTCCCTCAGGATTGCGGCGACCTTGTCCAGGCTCTGCGCCCCGGCCGCCTCCAGCGTTTTTAGGGCTGCTTCCTCGGCTTCGGCGATTATCGATGCCGCCTCGGCCTGCGCCCTTTCGGTTATCTTCTTCACCAAAGGTGATAGGTTTTCCATCTTGCCCTCCGTAGGAGCTCGTTACAGCCTCAGTATGAGAAGCAGGCTTACCAGCAGGGAAAGTATCGCGTAGGTCTCGACCATCGCAGCGAAGAGGATGGCCTTGCCCATCTCGCCGGGCTTCTTTGCGATGATCCCTACGCCTGATGCTGCGACCTTTCCCTGGTAAATGGCCGAAATGAAACCGACGAGGCCTATCGGCAGCGCCGCCATCATGTATGCCATGCCCTTGACGGTATCGAAGTTCGGTAGGTTGCCCGACAGGAAGCCCGCCCTTAGCATGATCATCAGCCCCGCCAGCACTCCGTATATGCCCTGTGTGCCTGGGACGATCTGCAGCAGCAGTATCTGGCCGAACTTGTCGGGGTCCTCGGACACCACACCCGAGCCCGCCTGGCCCACGAGGCCGACGCCATAGGAAGAGCCGCAGCCTGGGAGCCCGACGGCGATTGCAATCGACAGAAGAGTTAGTACGTCACCGATAGTCATTTCAGTTTGCCTCCTTGAAGTCTATGTCAACATACTTGTTGAACCTGCGGAAAGGTGTGAACTTGCTGCCGCCGAAGTCCGCGAACTTGCCGAAGAACTCGACGTACTGCAACCTGGACGAATGTATGAATGCGCCCGTTATGTTAATGAAGAGGTTGAACATGTGGCCGAAGATAAGGAGCGCTGCGAAAAGCACATAACCGATCACAGGGATGCCCAGCATCATTTTCGCCATGTAGTTAATGACCATGCCTATGACTATGCTCGTGAAGCCGAGGCCGAACAGCCTCGAGTATGATACAATGTCGCTCATGTATGAAGTTATGTTATAGAGGCTCACTATTCCCGACCCGAGCCTGACGACCGGGTTCTTGTGGTGCCTGCCCTGCGTCAGCATAAGTCCTACGGCGCCGACGATGGACATCCACTTGCCGGCGGAAGAGAACCCCGGCCCGAGGGCCCCTCCTCCCATAAGGAGGCCGACTCCCAGCAGCAGCAGCACCCAGAAGCCCTGGTCGTATATTGCTGAAAGCCATCTGCCGTTGCGGGCGTTGTCCCAGGCTTTAATCGCCATGCCGAAGAGGATCTGGACCACTCCCATCCCGAAGGAGAAGCCAAGGAAGATGAGCGGCCCGTTCTCGCTCATCGGATCGAACCAGAGGGGCCTGATGTATTTGGAGAGCAGGTCCCCGAAATACCCGCCGAACATTACGCCCATCACAACTGTGGCTATTCCGCCCACCACCAGAAGCTGCAGGAGCTGAGTGCCCATGCCGGCTGTCTTCAGCTTCTTGAGCATCAGGATGCCTATTGCGGTCATTATTATCCCGTATACAACATCGCCCATGCATGTCCCGAAATAGATGAAGAAGAACACGGCCAGAAGGGGCGTCGGGTCTATAGTCCCCTGCTTCGGCAGGCCCATTATCCTGGTAACGGCCTCGAAGGGATTGAAAATGCCCTTGTTTACCAGGTCGACGGGCACGTCCTCCCCCTCTTCAGGCTGCCTGGTCATTACCACCGCCGTCGGGGCGGCGGAGTAAACGGCTTTCTTTAGTCCCTCGAGCCTGTCTTTCCTCACCCAACCGTCCAAAACGAAGGCTGATTCGGTCGAAAGGAAGCTCCCTGCAGCCTCCAGCCTGGCCTTCTCGTTGGCGAAGTGGTCGTGCAGGCAGTATGCCTCCGGCCTCATCTCACACAGCTTCAAGGCATTGCCGGATGCTTCCGACAGGGCCCTGCCCAGCTCCTCCTTCCTGGTTTCCAGCCTTTTTATCTCAAGTGCCGGCGGAAGGGTCGATTCGGGAATCTGAGCCTGTTCGAAGCCCATGGAGGACAGCTTCCTGAGTGCCTCGGGGGCATCTTCTTTGTTTAAGGCCACAACCGAGAAACGCCTGTTTCCTGATGAACCAAGGTCCGCGTATGCAATGTCGGCGCCGAGCCCAGATGCTATTTCGCCCAGTTCAGGGGATTTCTTCGCATTCTCGTTGGAAAGGAAATAGAAATCGTGCCTTTTTAGCGTGTGGAGCTCAGAAGCGGGCAAAGTAAGGGAAGACCACGGCCTCAGCTGCTCTATCTCGGAATCAATCCTCTTCAGCTCGTTGTTGATGTCGTTGATCAGCGACTCCTGGGCGGAGCAAAGTTCCGCAATCTCCTTCGCCCTCGCCTCGCCGCCGGCGACGAACCTGTTATAGCCGTCCTCGTCTATCCTGTAGTGC
>JAGOKM010000121.1 GCA_017994615.1 Bacillota bacterium
GGCCTGAGCTTCAACCTTTCGATGAAAGCGGGGATAAAGGCGGGAAACATGCTGCCTGCCCTCATAGTCGCCGCGATAGCCGCGGCCATAATCTAGAATGGACGGTGTACCTATGGAATTCTACAAGATGCACGGGCTTGGGAACGACTTCGTCTTCGTCTTCTGCGAAGTTTCGGAGCTTGAGGACCTCAAAGGAAAAGCAGTCGCGGTATGCGACAGGAACTTCGGTGTGGGGGCCGACGGGCTCATCTGTCTTACGCCCTCCGACAGGGCCGACCTGAGGATGGTGATCTACAACTCGGACGGCTCCGAGGCCGAGATGTGCGGCAACGCCATAAGGTGCGCAGCCGTCCTTTGGGCGCAGCGCCACAGGGGCGCGAAGGAGCCCATAAGCATAGAGACCTTGAAGGGGATACAGCTCGCCACGATAGCGGACCGCGGCGGGCGCGACTGGAAGGTGGTCGTGGACATGGGGGATCCTGCGCTTGAACCGTCGCGGATACCGGTTGCAGCGCAGGGTAAATCGGTGGTGGACGCCCCGTTCGAGGCGGATGGGGAGAGGCTTTCGGCCACCTGCGTCAACATGGGCAACCCCCATGCCGTGGTATTCGTGCCCAAGACCAGCAGGGAACTCATGATGAGGCTGGGCCCGCTGATGGAGACGCACCCCGCGTTCCCCCGCAAGACGAACGTCGAGTTCGCCGAGGTCCTCCCCGACGGCGGGATCAGGGTTTTCGTCTGGGAGAGGGGTGTGGGCCCGACGCTGGCGTGCGGGAGCGGCGCCTGCGCTGTGGCCGTCGCGGCCAGCATCTCTGGCAGGGCCGGGCGCAGAAGCAGGATAGACCTGCCGGGCGGATCCCTCGACATAGAATGGTCCGAAAAGGACAACCACGTGATGATGACGGGCCCCGCCTCGTTCGTGTTCAAGGGGACCCTGACCGACAGATTCATAGGATGAAGGGAGTTCAGCAGATGATCAAAAGGGCACAGAGGATACAGAACCTTCAGCCGTACCTGTTCGCGCAGATAGAGGCCAAGATTGAGAAGGCAAGGCGCGAAGGGCGCGACATCATATCCCTAGGGATAGGCGATCCCGACATGCCGACACCCGAGCACGTCGTCGAAGCGGGGGTCAAAGGGCTCAAGGACCCGGCGAACCACCAGTACCCGTCTTCCAGGGGGATGGGCCCTTTCAGGAAGGCGGTCAGCGACTATTACGGCAGGCGCTTTTCGGTCGGGCTTGACCCGGACAGCCAGGTATGCTCGCTCATAGGCTCGAAGGAGGGCATCGGGCACATCCCGCTATGCTTCACTGACCCGGGCAGGTACAACCTCGTGCCGGACCCGGGATATCCCGTCTATGAGGCGGGGACGGTATTCGCAGGGGGCATCCCGCATCACATGCCGCTTCTCGAGGAAAACGGCTTTCTGCCGGACTTCACGCTGATACCGTCCGATGTGGCCAAGAACGCGGCCCTGATGTTCCTGAACTACCCCAACAACCCGACAGGGGCCTGCGCCCCGGCGTCCTTCTACCGCGAGGCCATAGCTTTCGCGAAGGAGCACGGCATAATACTCGTGCATGACTCGGCCTATGCGGAGATAACGTACGACGGCAAGCCCGCGCCAAGCATATTGGGCTTCGAGGGTGCGATGGACGTCTCGATAGAGACAGGGTCCCTTTCGAAGTACTTCAACATGACGGGCTGGAGGATCGGCTGGGTTGTCGGCAACCCGGAGCTCGTAGGCACGGTGGCCACGCTCAAGTCGAACATAGACTCGGGAGCATTCCAAGCGGTACAGGTGGCTGCCACAGCGGCCCTTAACGGGCCCTGGGACGCGGTGGACAAAATGAGGGAGATCTACAGGAGGCGCAAGGACAAGGTGGTAGCTGCCCTCAACTCCATGGGCTGGAACCTCGCTAGCCCGAACGGGAGCATATATATCTGGGCGAAGGTGCCAGATGGTTACACCTCCGCCGGGTTTGCGGAGAAGGTTTTCGACGAGACGGGCGTGGTCATAACCCCGGGGAACGGATACGGGAAGGCCGGGGAGGGCTACTTCCGCATATCCCTGACTGTCAAGGAGGACCAGCTGGACGAGGCGCTGGCCCGCCTGAAGTCCGCGGGGATCAGGTTCTGATGCCGCAGTTTCAGTACCGGGAACCCGAGTCGCTCTGCGACGGGACGGTGAGCCTTGCCCTCAAGGCCTATACAGAGGAAGTGGAGGAAGGGCGGCTTCACGTGCCCTTCTATGAGTTCTACGTAATCGACGCGGCGACCGGCGAGGCAGCAGGGGGCCTGGTGCTAAGGGCCGGCTACAACGACCATGTGACATTCAGGGCCGGAAACATAGGGTACGGAATATCGGAGGGCTTCCGCGGCAGGGGCTACGCAGCCAGGGCCTGCCGGCTAGTAGAGCGTTTCGCGGCAAGCCTTGGGATGCCGTACCTAGTGATCACCACCCGGCCCGACAATTACGCGTCGGGCAGGACGGCGCTCAATGCAGGATATTCATACGCGGGGACCTTCACGGTGCCCGAGGAGGATGAGATGTACCGGGAGGGGGAGCGGTCGGTGGACAGATACGTCCTCATGCTTGCAAGGGATTGCAGGTGCCGGAATGCCTGAGGCCGTCAGGAAGGCGAAGGTCGTAGTACACGGCTGCCAGATGAACGAGAGGGATTCGGAGACGGTCGGCGCATACCTTAAGAAGGCGGGCTATGCGCTGACCGGGGACGCCGGTGACGCCGACCTGATCTTGTACATGACATGCTGCGTGCGAGGCAACGCAGAGGACAGGGCGATGGGCAACCTCGGGGAGGCCAAGAGGCTAAAAAGGTCGAAGCCCGGCCTTCTGGTGGGCATATGCGGCTGCATGGCCCAGGAGGAATGGGTCAAGGAAGAGCTGGCGGGGAGGCTTTCCTGGATAGACCTCGCCTTCGGCACGCACAACATACACAGGCTGCCCGAGCTGCTATCAAGGCTGGACGACGGCCAAAGGGTGATCGAGATCTGGGATTCGGCGCAGGAAGTAGTAGAGGACCTGCCGGTCCTGAGGAAGGACCCGTTGAAGTCCTTCGTCAACATAACCTACGGCTGCGACAACTTCTGCGCCTACTGCATAGTGCCCTATGTGCGAGGAAGGGAGCGCAGCAGGCAGCCGCGCGAGATACTGCGCGAATGCCAAGAAGCGGTGGAATCGGGGGCCAGGGACATAACGCTGCTGGGGCAGAACGTCAACGCGTACGGCAAGGGGCTGGCTGATGTGGACGGAAGGAGGCCTGACTTCACATCGCTGTTGCGCCTTTTAAACGACGAGATGCCCGACGGCGTGCGCATCAGGTTCACGACATCGCACCCGAGGTTCGTAGACGACGGCATGATAGAGGCCCTCGCCCGACTGGACAAGGTCTGTGAACATTACCACCTGCCCATGCAGGCAGGGTCCGACAGGGTGCTTAGGGCGATGAACAGGGGCTACACCTCAGAGCAATACCTAGGCCTTCTGTACAGGGTCAGGCGGGCCGTGCCCGGCTGCGCAATCACCAGCGATATAATGGTCGGTTTCCCCGGCGAGACGGAGGAGGATTTCCAGGACACGATGAGGGCCGTGGAAGCGGCCCGTTTCGACGCAGCCTTCACCTTCGTATACTCGCCCAGGAAGGGCACCGCCGCTGAGAAGATGCAGGGGCAGGTATCAGAGGAGGAGAAGAAAGACAGGATAGGCAGGCTGATCGAACTCCAGAACAGGATTTCCCTGGAGGTGAACAGGCAGCTTGCTGGCACGGCACAGGAAGTGATGGCAGAGGGCCCCTCC
>JAGOKM010000122.1 GCA_017994615.1 Bacillota bacterium
GCATCGAACTGTGCGAAAGGCCCTTGACCCTTTTCATCAGTGCCTTGTCGATCAGGACGCCAAGCAAAAGCCCCGTTGCCGCCCCCGCCAACAGCGTCAGGGCTATGTTCCCCGTGAGCATGTAGACGGAAAGGGCCACGAATGTCGAAATCATGCCGGAATTGCCGTGTGCGAAGTTCATGACGTCCACTGTCCTGAATATCAGCGAGATGCCAAGCCCCATCAGACCATAAAGGGACCCCCTCGATATCCCGAAGAGGACGGCCTGCATCAACCTTATCCCTAAACTCATCGCCGTCTCCTCCTATATCCCCAAATAGGCCTTCTTGACGTCCTCGGACTCCAAGAGGTCCTTCGAATTGCCTTCGAGGGTGATGCTGCCTGTCTCCATTATGTAGCCGCGCTGCGAAATGCCCAGCGCCTTGAACGCGTTCTGTTCGATCAGCAGTATCGAGAGCCCTTGTTCGATCCTGAGCCTTTCAAGCGAGGCGAACACCTGGTCCACTAAGATCGGCGCAAGGCCGAGCGACGGTTCGTCCAGCATGAGAAGCTTCGGGTCGGCCATGAGGGCCCTTCCTATCGCCAGCATCTGCTGCTCACCGCCCGAAAGGTAGCCAGAAACCTGGTTCTTCCTCTCTTTGAGCACAGGGAACAAGTCGTGCACCAAGCCCAGCCCCTTAGAGTAGCTGCCCCTCCGGTATGAGCCCATCCTGAGGTTCTCGTCCACCGTCAGCTCTGGGAATATGTGCCTCCCCTCGGGGCATAGAGTGAGTCCCTTCGAGACCCTTGCGTAATTGGGCATCCTCGAGATGTCGTGTCCGTCGAACTCGACCCTCCCGCCTGATTCCACTATTCCGGCGAGTCCGTTCACCGTCGACGACTTGCCTGCGCCGTTTGCGCCGATTATAGTAACGATCTCCCCCTTGGCCACTTCGAAGCTGATCCCCTTGACAGCCCTCACGTGGCCATAGCTGACCGTGAAATTCTCCACCTTAAGCATCCTTCTTCACCCCCAGGTCCGATTTGCCCAGATATACCTCTATTACCTTGGGGTTGGATGCGATCTCCTCTGGGGTGCCCTCTGCGACCTTCTCTCCGAAGTTCATCACGGTGATCCTGTCCGAGACCTTCATCACCATGTTCATGTCGTGCTCTACCAGCAACATCGTTATCCCCATGGAGTTGACCCTCTGGAAGACCTCGTCTATCTCCTTGGTCTCGTCGTTGTTGAGGCCGGCAGCAGGTTCGTCCAGCAGCAGCATCTTAGGCTTCGACACAAGGGCGCGGGCCAGCTCGACCCTTTTTAGTATCCCGTATGGAAGCGAAGCGGGCATGGAGCCCAACCTGTCCTTTATGCCGAGCATCTCGGCCACCTCGAGCACACGGTCCCGGGTCTCGTCGATGAACGCCTTCCCTGCCCCCGGTATGAACGGGAGCTCCCTCCCCCTGTACTCGTGGACCAAGCCCGAGAAGATGTTCTCGTAGACCGTCGTATATCTGAAAAGCTGGAGGTTCTGGAATGTGCGGCATATGCCCTTGTAGATGACCTTCTCCGAGCTCAAGCCATTGAGGCTCTCGCCGTCGAACAGGACCTCGCCTGCTGTTGGCTCTATGATCCTCGATATCACGTTGAAGAGAGTGGTCTTGCCGGCGCCGTTGGGCCCGATGAGCGAATGTATGGTGCCGGGTTCGACTTTCATGCTCATGTCCTTGACGGCAGTAAGCCCGCCGAAGCGGACCGTCACGTTTCTCGTCTCAAGCATGTCGGATGCTCCTTATGTGGATTAAGGCCGCGGGCCCCGAAACGGGCGCCCGCGGCCTGCGCTAAGACCCTGATTACCTGAGGTAGATCCAGTCGCTTGCCACCTCGATGTTGTCCTTCGTGAACCTGAGGACGTACATCGACTGCTTGCCGAGGCGGCAGGTCCAGTCGTTCACATTGTACGGACCGTAGCTTATGTCGACGGCTACCATGCCTGTGAACTTCTCGAACGACTCCATCGCCTTGACGAGGCCTTCCCTGGTGAGGTTCTTGCCGGCCCTCTTCAGGCCCTCGACGAATATCTCGGCCGCTGTTAGCCCTGCTACGCCGAATGCGTTGGGCAGCTGGCCGGGGAACGTCTGCTGGTATACCTTGAATATAGGAAGGTTGGGATCCGTGAAGTCCACGCTAACCCATGCCATCGCCTCGACGCCTACGGCATTGCCTGCGGCGCCGGCCGCCACTGTCAGGTCCGCGTTGGAGTACGTCATCAGGTATGTGGGCTTGGTGAGCTTGAAGTCTCCCCTTGCCTGTTTGAGGAACGACGCGCTCTGGGGGTTGAAGAGGCCGACCACGATCGCGTCGGGATTGGCCGCCGTCAGCTGCAGGATCTGGGTGGACATGTCGGAAGCCGTCGCTTCGACCGGTATGTCGGCTACTACCTTGACTCCGCGCTTTGCTGCCTCAGCCTTTACTGACGCCGCCAGTTCCTTGCCGTCGTCCAGGTTCCTGTAGATGACCGCGATCGTCTTCGCGCCCTTGGTCTCGGCCAGGTACTTCACCATGAGGACTCCCTCGGTGGTGTAGTTGGGCTGCACGGGGAATATGTACTTGTTCGGCGGGATGGCGATGAGGCCGCTTCCGGCGCCTTGGTAGATGTGCGGGACCTTGTTGGTCTCAAGGTACTTGTATGTTGCCACGACACCGGGAGTGCCGAGCCCGCCGACGAGCGCGAACACCTTGTCCTGCTCGACGAGCTTCTTGACCGCGACCGTGGTGTTTGCTGCATTGAGCTGGTCGTCCTCGATGATGAACTTGATCTGGCGGCCGTTGACCCCGCCGTTCTTGTTGACCCAGTTGAAATAGGCCTTGATGCCGTTGGCGTACGGGACGCCGATTGCGGCGTAGGGGCCTGACTGCGCTATGAAGCTTCCTACGAGCACTTCCTTCTCGGTGACTCCCGGTTCGGCCGCAAATACGGTGCCGGTCATCATGAGTGCCGCTGCAAGGGCGATTAACAGAATCTTCTTCATTTTACCCCTCCTGTTTCTTGATCTTCGTGACTGTGCTTTCAGATATAGTATCCCTCTTCAATTCGCTAGACTACCAATCCTCCGGAGGCCCTTATGACCTGCCCGGTCACATAGCTTGCCTCGTCGCTTGCCAGGAACGCGACTACCTCCGCAATCTCCGACGGCTCCCCGAGCCTCTTGAAGTATGTCTTCTCCTTGATGGGTTCCAGTACCTTGTCCGGGACCGTCGCCATCATGGGTGTGTTGATGTAGCCGGGGGCTACAGCGTTGGCGCGAACGTTCGCGCCCTTCCTCGAAAACTCCCTCGCCCAGGTCTTCGTCATCGAAATGACCCCGCCCTTCGTCGCGGCGTAATTGGTCTGTCCGATGTTCCCGTCGAGGCCGACGACCGAAGAGATCGTCACTATCGCGCCCTTGCCCGTCTCCATCATGATAGGACCTATGGCCCTGGTCATCACGAAGGGCCCCTTGAGGTTGACGTCTATAACGAACTGCCAGTCCTCGTCCGTCATCTTGTGGATGAGGGCGTCCTTGGTCACGCCGGCGTTGTTCACAAGTACATCTATTCTTCCCTTTTCCTCTTTAACCTTCAACGCGAACGCGTTCACGGCAGCTGTGTCGGTTACGCTCAGGACCACTCCCGTTACGTTCTTATAAAGCTTCTCAAGCTCAGCCAGCGCTTCCTGGTTGAGGACCACTGCATATACGTACTCGGCGCCGTACTCGATGAACTTATCGACGATAGCCCTTCCTATGCCGCGGCCTCCGC
>JAGOKM010000123.1 GCA_017994615.1 Bacillota bacterium
CTACGGTCTTGGCCCCCTTGATCACCTCTGCGAACGCCTTCCGCGTCTTCGGCCCGATGTCTACTCCTTCCTCGTCTGCTGGTATGCTGTCCACATCCACAACCCTGGAGGGCTGGCTGCCGGAGAAATCGCTGGAGACGACTACGTCCACGGGCAGCATAAGCCTGACTCCCATCGACTCGGCGTCCTTCATTATCTTCCTGCAGTAATCGAGCCTTTCGGAGTCGAGGAGGGATTTTCCCACCTCGTATCCGAGCGCTTTGAGGAACGTGTATGACATTCCACCGCCTATAAGCAGGGCATCGACCTTCTTCAGCAAGTTCTGGACAACACCCAGCTTGTCTTTGACCTTGGCGCCGCCCAGTATCGCTACGAACGGCCTTTCGGGATTGGACAGGGCATTGCCCATGATCTTGAGTTCCTTTTCCACCAGAAGGCCTGCTACTGCAGGGATTATCCTGGCTACCCCCTCGGTAGACGCATGCGCCCTGTGCGCTGTGCCGAACGCATCCATCACGAAATAATCGGCAAGGCTTGCCAGTTGCTTTGCGAAGGCGGGGTCATTTGCCTCCTCCTCCTTGTGGAACCTCACGTTCTCCAGCAGGACGGCATCGCCCGGCTTCAAAGCCCTGGCCGCTTCTTCGACTTCCGGCCCGACGCAGTCGGGCAGAAGCCTCACTTCGGCGCCCAGAAGCCCAGACAGCCTGTCCGCCACCGGTTTAAGCGTAAATTTGAGGTTACGCTCGCCGTTAGGCCTTCCCAGGTGGGAGGCGAGTATCACGCACGCCCCATGCTCAAGAAGGTATTTGATGGTCGGCAAGGCCTCCAGTATCCTCCTGTCGTCAGTGATTGCGCCGGAAGGGTCCTGGGGTACGTTGAAATCGGCCCTTACCAGAACCCTCTTGCCTTTTACATCAATGTCTCTTACGGTCTTCTTGCCCATATCGTTCACGCTTCCCGCACTACATCTTCGAGGCTACGAACCTTGTCAGGTCGACCACCCTGTTGGAGTAGCCCCATTCGTTGTCGTACCAGGAGAGGACTTTCACCATGTCGCCGTCTACGACCATCGTGTTCTGGGCGTCGACGATCGAGGATCTGCTGTCGTGGTTGAAGTCGATCGACACCAAAGGCTCTTCCGTGTATCCTAGGATGCCCTTCAGGGCTCCTTCGGATGCCGCCTTGAGGGCTGCGTTCACTTCTTCCACAGTGACCTTCTTTTCGAGGTCGCAGACCAGGTCGACTACCGATACGTTAGGGGTGGGCACTCTCATGGCATAGCCGTTCATCTTGCCCTTCAACTCGGGGATGACGAGGCCGATCGCCTTGGCTGCGCCGGTCGTCGAAGGTATCATCGACTGGGCTGCCGCCCTTGCGCGCCTCAGGTCCTTGTGGGCGAGGTCGAGTATCCTCTGGTCGTTGGTGTATGAGTGGACGGTCGTCATGAGTCCGCGCTTGATTCCGAAGCTGTCAAGGAGCACCTTGGCAAGCGGCGCAAGGCAGTTGGTCGTGCATGATGCGTTCGATATGATGTGGTGATTCGCCGGGTCGTACTTGCCTTCGTTTACTCCCATCACAATGGTTATGTCCTCATCCTTGGCGGGGGCCGATATGATAACCTTCTTGGCGCCGGCCTCTATGTGCTTTATAGCCTTGTCCTTGCTCGTGAAAAGCCCAGTGGACTCTATTACCACATCGACGCCTAGGTCCTTCCAGGGAAGCGCCCCTGGGTCCTTCTCCGCGAGGACCTTCACGGGCTTTCCGTTTACCAGGATTGAGCTACCGTCCGCCTTCACTTCCGCATCGAGTGTCCCGTGGTTGGAGTCGTACTTGAGAAGGTGCGCGTTGGTCACCGCGTCGGTGAGGTCGTTCACGGCTATGACCTCTACGTCCTCATGGTTCATCGCTGCCCTGTATACCAGGCGTCCTATGCGTCCGAAACCGTTGATCCCCACTCTGATCTTCTTCATCCTTCATGGCCCTTGGGCCATTCACCTCCGTTTTCAGCATTACCATTAAAATATATTAGCGTGCAAAATGTGTGTCAACTTTCACATACTCGAGTTATTCTATCAATTTCGATGCTATCGTAGCAATCCTCCTCATCCTGTGGTTCATGCCGCTCTTGCTGATGGGAGGGTCCATCATCCTGCCCAGCTCGGCAAGGGTGGCATCCGGGTTCTCCATCCTGAGCCTTGCCGCCTCTGCCAGCGGCGGCGACAGGCGCGACAGTCCGACCTTCTCAGCTATCTTCCTTATGCTGTCCATCTGCAGGACCGATGCCTCGACTGTCTTCTCAAGGTTGGCCTGTTCTGCGTTGACCAGCCTGTTCACATCGTTCCTGATCGATTTTATGACCCTGGAGTTCTCGAATTCCAATAGGGTCGAATGCGCCCCGGTTACATTGAGGAACTGCACTATGTCGTCCCCTTCTTTGAGATAGACTACGAAGTACGTCCTCCTTTCTATCACCTTCGGGTTCATGTCGAACTTCTTGAGCAACTCCGCAAGGGATTCAGCGTATGAGCGGTCTTCCACTGCTATCTCAAGGTGATGCCCGTACGCAGGCTTGCCAAGGTAACCCGCCCCCAGGAATACCCCTCTGATATATGCCCTTGCGCAGCACTTCTTCTTTAAGTACGCATGAGGGACTTCGTTTATGAGCCTTCCTTCTCTGAGGATGCCGAGCCCCGTCAACAGCCTCTTTACCTTCTCGTCGGAGTTAATCCTGATTATATAGGAGTTGCTCTTCTGTATCCTCTGCCTCATGCGGACCACGAGCTCAACTTCTCGACAACCCGAGTCTGCGAGCAGGTTCATCGTCCTCCTGGCCACGGCGGCGCTCGAATCTTTTATCATGAGCCTCATCCTGTTGCCGCCTGCAAGGTATACGGCCCCGTTGACCTTGACGATGGCCGAAAGCTCGGCCTCCTTGCAGCAGGGCCTCGGCTCGGCCAGCCTTACGAGCTCGTCTTTCATGCTGTCGTGAAGCTGCATATCCGGCTCTCCTTCAGGAAATCATGCTCATTATGGCCCTCGCCAGCTTGTCAGGGTCGTGCTTGTAGTGCTCGCCGGCGGAGGCCACGTCGAACTCGCCTACCGTAAGGCCCATTTCCCTTAGCATCTGCGCATCGTAGCTCACCTGGGCCGCCCCTTCCTTCCTATAGGCCTTAAGGAGCTCCTCGGGAATCCTTGAGTTGTTGACAAGTATGCTGTCGCATATCCCCTGCCCCGCATGGTCGAACATCGCGTTCAGGTGGTCCATTGCACTGTACTCTATAGTTTCTCCAGCCTCTGTCATCGTGTTGCAAACGTATATCTTCCTTGCCTTGCTCGCCCTCAATGCGTCCGCCACCTGTGGTATTAAAAGGTTCGTTATTATCGATGTATATAGGCTTCCCGGGCCTATTACGACGAGGTCCGCGTTTAGGATTGCCGATATGGCAGACGGGTGAGGCTTTGCATCCTGCGGCTCGATGCTGAGGCGTTTTATCCTCGATTTGCTGCGGCTGATGTTGGATTCGCCGTAGACGACCTTCCCGTCGTACATCTCGGCTTTCAATACGCACATGCTCATCGTAGCCGGTAGGACTTCGCCTCTTACCGAAAGGACCGCCGAGCATTCTTTAATGGCCTTCTGGAAATCCCCTGTTATGTCCGTCATCGCCGCAAGGAACAGGTTGCCGAAAGGATGGCCCGCGATCTTGCCGCTCAAGGAGAACCTGTACTGGAATAGCTTTTCCATGAGGGGTTCCGTGTTGGG
>JAGOKM010000019.1 GCA_017994615.1 Bacillota bacterium
GAGGTCTCCTACCTTGGTGAAAACGACGCCCTTGGCCCCGTTGTAATAAACCCGAACATATTAGTTTCCATGGTCGAGAAGCTCAAACCCGTGCCTGACGGGCTCTTCACCCCTGTAATCGAAGGGGCAGGGGATGAAGTGAGGGAAAAGGCGGTCCGGAAGGCAAGGCAGCTCTACGGCGAGCGGCTCCCAGAAATAGTAGAGGCGAGGCTCGAAAAGGAGCTCAAGTCGATAGTTGGCAACGGTTTCGCCAGCATATACCTGATCGCCATGAGGCTGGTGCAGAAGTCGATGTCGGACGGCTACCTGGTCGGCTCAAGGGGCTCGGTAGGCTCTTCTTTGGTTGCGGCGCTGCTTGGCATCACAGAGGTGAACCCCCTGCCGCCCCACTACAGATGCCCCCAGTGCAAATCCTCTGATTTCGGGCCTTTCAATCAGAAGCACGGATTCGACCTGCCGGACCGCGACTGCCCGGAATGCGGGGCAAGATACAGCAAGCAGGGGCACGACATACCTTTCGAGGTCTTCCTCGGATTCGAGGGAGACAAGGTGCCCGACATAGACCTCAACTTCTCGGGTGAATACCAGCCGAGGATACATAAGTACTGCGAGGAGATGTTCGGCGCGGACAACGTCTTCAGGGCAGGGACTATAGCGACAATAGCGGAGAAGACGGCTTACGGCTTCGTAAGGGCCTTCGAGGAACACACCGGGAAGCCTGTGGGCAAAGCCCAGTCGACCGTCCTTTCCATCGGCACAAGCGGCGTCAGGAGGACCACTGGACAGCATCCCGGCGGCATCATAGTCCTGCCGAAAGGCATGGACATACACGAATTCACGCCTGTCCAGCATCCGGCCAACTCCAAGGAGAAGGGGGTCATAACTACCCACTTCGAATACACTGCGCTGCACGATAACCTTCTTAAGCTTGACCTTCTGGGTCATGACGATCCGACTATGATAAGGACCCTCGAGGATATTACCGGAAGGTCTTACAGGGAAGTGCCTTTCGACGACCCCAGGACGATGTCGATCTTCTCGGGAATCGAGGCCCTCGACCTGGACGGGAGGAAGTACGGGCAGGAGGTAGGCACAATAGGCATCCCTGAGTTCGGCACCAGGTTCGTAAGGGGAATGCTCTCCGAGACCAAGCCCTCGACCTTCGACGAACTGGTTAGGATATCGGGCCTTTCGCACGGCACCAACGTATGGCTCGGCAACGCGCAGGAAGTTATCATGTCGGGCCGGGGGAGCCTGAGCGACGTAATCTCGGTAAGGGACGACATAATGAACTACCTCATTTCCAAGGGGATGAATCCGAAGGATGCCTTCCAGATAATGGAGAGGGTGAGGAAGGGCAAGGGCCTCTCGGCCAAGGACGCCGAGGCTATGGGCAAGCTCTCCCTGCCCGACTGGTACGCAGATTCATGCAACAAGATAAGCTACATGTTCCCGAAGGCGCATGCATGCGCATACGTCATGATGGCCTTCAGGATTGCCTACGCCAAGGTGCACGACCCACAGGCCTTCTATGGCGCCTATTTCACCGTAAGGGCCTTCGATTTCGACCCGTCTTTCGCGGATATGAGCGTAAGGGACATAGACAGGCTCATAAGGCAGATAGACTCCGACAAGGCGGCAACCCAGAAGGACAAGGACAGGGTGCCCGTCCTTGAGGTTGTGAGGGAGGCCCTACTGCGCGGCACCTCGATCAAGAAAGTCGACATATGGAAATCGCACCCGGTCAGGTTCTCAAGGGAAGGCGATTCGATAAGGGCGCCTTTGTGCTCGGTACCCCGGATCGGGGAAAGGGTAGCGCTAAAGATAGCCGAGGCTAGGGATGCCAGGCCGTTCACATCTATCGAGGACTTAAAGGAAAGGTCTGAGCTTACCAAGACTCACATAGACGCCCTTAGGGAATGCGGCGCCCTGTCGTCTCTGAGGGAAAGCGAGCATATGCCCCTTTTCTGATCGCCTCACGCGCCATTTCCTGTCCTTAGTTTGACAGCAGGTAAAGGGGTAGAAGACATAAGGTCCTCAAAAATCACAGCCAGCCTTAGACCCATGAAATTGATGTATGCGCAAGATACCGATATACTTGCCAAGGCGGCAGTATTGTAGTAGTATTCTTTTGGTAGCCAACGCTTATTTGTTTTCAGGAGTGGGTTTTCCCACTCTTTCGTGTTTAAGAGGCTGCCGGAGCGTTAGACGGAGGACCGGAACATGGACGTAAGGGGAATAGAGCTGCAGGTGGGCGCAATGGCGGCGCCGATTGCCGAAAAGATGGGCCTCAGGCTGTTGGATGTCGAATTCTCTTCCGAGGGCCAGAACTGGTACCTTCGGCTCTACATCGAGAAAGACGGAGGCGTAGGGATAGAAGACTGCGCGGCTTTGAGCGAAGCCGTCGATGCGGAGTTGGACAGCGCCGATCCCATACCGGACGCCTATATCCTGGAGGTGACTTCCTCAGGGGAGAAGCCCATAAGGTTCAATGAGGAATATGGCAAGTTCTCTGGCAGGAACGTGCTCCTTTCGACATACAAGCAGATAAACGGTTCCAAGAGGCACGAGGGCATGCTAATAGGCCTTAAGGACGGCATAGTGACGATAGAGGACGAAGAAGGAAAACGTTCGGAGATACCGCTAGAGATGATAAGCAAGGCCAGGCTGGCCGCAAGATATTAGGGGGTCGCAGGGGAATGAACCAGCAGATCGAGGGCAAGGAGATAATAAGCGCGATAAACGAGATAGAACGCTCAAGGGGCATATCCAAGGAGATTCTCATCCCCGCCCTTGAGACTGCTCTGAGCGCGGCGTACAGGAAGCATTACAGCGCAACGCATTCCAACGTCAAAGTGACCATACAGCCCGAATCAGGGGACTTGAAGGTAGTCGCCCTGAAGACCGTGGCCCAGGACGTCGATGACGAAAGGTCTCAGATAAGCTTACAGGACGCAGCCCCTTACGGCGGCAAGGAGGAGGGCGACGTCGTAGAGATACCCGTGAGCATGGACGACTTCGTGACCGGGAGGATTGCAGCCCAGACAGCAAAGCAGGTCATTGTTCAGAAGATCAGGGAAGCCGAGCGCGGCATGATCTATACGGAGTTCGCGGACCGCGAAGGCGACATAATAACCGGGATAGTCCAGAGGGTAGACCCAAGGAACGTGGTCGTGGAGATCAACAGGGTCGAGGCATTCCTGCCCCAGCATGAACAGATACCCGGAGAGCGCTACATGGTCGGATCCAGGATCAAGTGCTATGTCTTCGAGGTGAAGAAGCTTCAGCGGGGGTCGACGACCATACAGCTATCTAGGACCCACCCCAACCTCCTGAAGAAGCTGCTTGAACTTGAAGTCCCGGAGATCAAGAGCGGGCTCGTGGAGATAAAGGGCATATCAAGGGAGGCCGGCTCCAGGTCCAAGGTCGCTGTGTTCTCGCACGATGCCAACGTAGACCCTGTCGGCGCCTGCGTAGGGACGAAGGGGTCAAGGATCCAGAGCATAGTAAACGAGCTTTCCAACGAGAAGATAGACATAATACCTTGGTCTGACAATCCTGCCGAGTTCGTCAGCAACGCATTGAGCCCAGCCAAACCGATCCGGGTCATGCATGACCCTCAGACCAAGGTGGCGACGGTCGTCGTCCCGGCCTCCCAGCTGTCTCTGGCGATAGGAAGGGAAGGGCAGAACGCTAGGCTTGCCGCCAAGGTCACGGGCTATAAAGTGGACATAAAGAGCGACGCCCAGATGGAAGACATGGAGGATTATGACTTCCCCGGCGCCGGAAAAGTGGATTTCTAGGGGTGATCGGTTGAAGAGGGCAAAGAAGCAGCCTATAAGGACATGCCTGGGTTGCGGAGGCACTTTCGAGAAGAGGGCCCTGGTAAGGATAGTGCGCACTCCCGAAGGCGATGTGAAGGTCGATCTAACCGGCAAGCTGCCGGGCAGGGGTGCATACGTCTGCGACAGCAGGGACTGCCTGGAAAAGGCGGTCAAAGCCAAGAAGCTGCAGCGTTCCCTGGAAAGGGAAGTATCGCCCGAGGTCATAGAGCAGCTGAGGGCATCGCTGGAGGTGCAGGGTGGACCTTGAGAAGAACTTAGGTTTCCTGGGGCTTGCCAGGAAGGCCGGCGCCCTCGAGGTCGGCACGGACGCAGCAGAGGCGGCCATCGCCAAGGGCAAGGTCAAGCTCCTTGTCCTGGCTTCAGATGCCGGCCGCAGCACGGTTGGCATGTTCGCCTCGATCTGCAAGGAAAAGGGAGTGCCCGTTAGATACGCGGCCACGAAGGACGAACTGGGCAGGGCTTTAGGCAGGAGGCAGGTTGCAGTTGCCGCCGTCACCGGTTGGCATTTCGCCCAGCAGATGCTGAAGGAAGAACCGCGCTAATTCTTGGAGGTGTGGATATTTGGGTAAGGTCAGAGTTTTCGAGCTTTCAAAGATGATAAACATGCCCAGCAAGGACCTTGTGGACCTGCTGAACAGCCTGGGCGTGCCCACTGCGAACCATATGAGCGCGATAGACGACAACGCCGCTAAGTATGTTCTCAGGAAGTACGGCCCTAATGCTGAGAAGGAGAAGTCCGCACCTCAGAAGCAGAAGCCGGCCAAGCAGCCGAAGGCACAGCCTGCGCCCCAGCCGCCTGCCGAGCCCCTGATAGAGATAAACAGGGCTACGAGGCAGAGCGCCCCCCAGATGCAAAGGACCCATCAGAGGCCAGCCCCGTCGGCACCCAGGATACAGCAGCCGGCGGCGAAGCCCGTACCGGGCCTTGCACCAAGGGCCGCAGCCCTCCAGCAGGCGGCGGCAAGGCTGCAGCAGGCCCAGGAGGAGCACAGGATACAGGAAGCCAAGCTGGCCCTCGAGCGGGAGGAAGCGGCTAAGAGGGCGAAGATCGAAGCAGAGATGCAAGCCAGGAAGGCGAAGGAAAGGCAGATCGAGGAAGCGAAGGAGAAAGCGGACAAAGAGGCGGAGGAAAGGCTGGCAGCAGCAAAAGCCGCCGATAAGGATTCTGCAGTTGAAAAGCCTTCAGAAGATAAGTCAGCCCAGAAGAAGCGCCGGCATGCCGCCGAAGAGGCGGTCGAGGCGGAAAAGCCTGCGGATTCCCGGATCGAAGCAAAGGCTGAGGAGACCTTGTCGCAAAGTAAGGCAGCAGATGACAGCGAAGCAAAGGTAGGCCTTGCTCAGAAGCCAGCAGAAAAAACGGCGGGCGAACCTTCGGCAACAACTGCCGCGAAAGCTCAAGAGGCAGTACAGCAGCAAGCTGCGAGGCCTGCCGCTGCAGCATCTGGACCCAGGCCGCAGGGCCAGGGGCTTGGCACTGCTACGTATAACAGGCCTCAGGGACAGGGCGGATACGCCCCCAGGCCACAGGGCCAGGGGCTGGGCACCGCCACATACAGGCAGCCGGGGTCGTCGACCTATGGGCCCAGGCCGCAGGGCCAGGGGCTGGGCACCGCCACATACAGGCAGCCGGGGTCGTCGACCTACGGGCCCAGGCCGCAGGGACAAGGTCTCGGCACGGCAACTTACAACAGGCCTCAAGGGCAGGGCGGGTTTGCGCCAAGACCTCAAGGGCAGGGCGGGTTTGCGCCAAGGCCTCAGGGAACCGGCACCGGCTTCGGTCCGAGGAGGCCTTCTGCGCCGGCGGCGATAACAGTGCCGCCCCCGTCGGCTGAAGTCCCAGTGAACAAGGGCAAGGGGAAGTCGTGGGGAAACACTGGCAAGGAAAGGCGCTTCACCTCCGAGGACGACCGCGACATCCGCGGCCCGATCAAGGGGAAGCCGGCAATAGCAAGGAAGGGCAAGAAGGGCATGGCGCCCGACCCTGTGCTCGATAAGAAGATCCGCAACATCGACGTCGAGCTCCTGGACGAGGACGAAGGAACCAGGAAGTCGGCGAGGAAGAGGGAAAAGACGGCCAAGACCAGGAAGATAATCATAGACGCTGAGATGACAGTAAGGGACCTCGCGCTCAAGATGGAGGTAACCCCCGGAGAGCTGATAAAGAAGCTAATGTCCCTCGGAGTCATGGCGGGCATAAACCAGGTGATAGACAGCGATACCTCCCAGGTTGTCGCATCGGAGTTCGGCATAGAGACCGAGCTCAAATCCGAGGCGGAGGAGAGGGAGACCACCCTGACGAAGGAAGAGGACAAGCCCGAGAGCCTGAAGCCGAGGCCTCCTGTCGTCACGATAATGGGACACGTCGACCACGGCAAGACATCGCTTTTGGACGCCATCCGAAAGACTGACGTGGCAGGCGGCGAGGCGGGCGGGATCACCCAGGCCATAGGCGCCTACCAGGTGGAGCTGAAGGGGCGCAGGATTACCTTCATAGACACGCCGGGGCATGCAGCATTCACGTCGATGAGGGCAAGGGGCGCCCAGGTGACTGACATCGTCGTGCTCGTTGTCGCAGCAGACGACGGCGTAATGCCCCAGACCATAGAGGCTTACAACCACGCGAAGTCCGCAGGCGTTCCGATAATCGTGGCGATCAACAAGATAGACAGGCCGAACGCACAGCCTGACCGGGTGCTGCAGGAACTTGCCGACATGGGGCTGGTAGCGGAGAAGTGGGGCGGCGACACCGTCACAGTGGAAGTCTCGGCGCTGAAGAAGATAGGCATAAACGAGCTCCTCGAGATGATACTCCTTGTGGCGGACATGAAGGACCTTCGCGCGAACTACGAAAGGCGCGCTGAGGGCATAGTCATAGAAGCCAAGATCGACAAGGGCAAGGGCCCGGTGGCGACCGTGCTAATCAAGAACGGCACGTTGAAGCAGGGCGACTATTACCTAGTAGGCGAGGTGTTCGGCAGGGTCAGGGCCATGATGAACGACAAGGGCGACATAGTAAGCGAAGCCGCCCCGTCTACGCCTGTGGAAGTACTCGGCCTTGCCGGAGTGCCTCAGGCCGGGGACCCCTTCGACGTCATAACCGACGAGCGGGAGGCAAGGGTGATAGCGGAACGCAGGTCTGAAAGGCGCAGGCTCAGCGAGATCGTCGAGGTCAAGAGGGTGACTCTTGAGGACTTCTTCAGCCAGAAGGCTTCAGGGGCAGTGAAGGACCTGAACATCATAGTGAAAGCCGACGTGCAGGGCTCCGTCGAGGCCGTAAAGGGGTCCTTGGAGAAGCTCTCCAACAATGAAGTCAGGGTGGTTACGGTGCACAGCGGAGTCGGTGCGGTCACCGAATCCGACGTTATGCTGGCATCCACTTCGAATTCGATCATCATAGCCTTCAACGTAAGGCCCGATAGCGCAGCATCCAAGGCGGCGGAGGAATCCAGGGTCGACATACGCGCATACAGGATAATCTACGAAGCGATCAACGACGTGGCGCTCGCCATGGAAGGGCTCCTCGAGCCGGAGTATAAGGAGGTAAGCCTCGGGAAGGCAGAGGTGCGCGCGGTGTTCAGCGTCCCCAAGGCGGGCAACATCGCCGGGTCCTATGTGACAGAGGGCAAGATAACCAGGAACGCGACGGCAAGGATAATAAGAGACGGTGCTGTCATACACGAGGGGAAGATAACTTCGCTCAGAAGGTTCAAGGACGATGCCAGGGAGGTTCTGGCCGGATTCGAGTGCGGCATCGGCTTCGAAAGCTTCAATGACATCAAGGAGAGCGACGTGATCGAGGCGTACGGCAAAGAGCAGGTCAAAAGGACCATCCAGGTAGAAGGGCAATGAGCTCAAGCATAGCCTGGGCCACCCTGCTAATAAGGACCGAAGGCTGCGCAAGCATCAAGGACAAGCGTTCGGTCATAACGGGTTTGACAGAAGGCCTTGGAAGGCTGAAGGGCGTGGCAATCTCCGAGACTGGGCACAGGGACAGCCATAAGGTTGCCGAACTTACGGTGGCGGTGGTTGGCGATTCGCCGTCGTACGTAGAGGGGCGGATAAAGGACATAATAGGATACATCGAAGCCCGGGACGTGACCGAGGTGATCGTCATGAGGCTGGAGATAGGATGACAGGGGTGAGCGGACTATGTCCTTCAGAAGGAATAAAGTACAAGACGCAATAAGAGACGAGCTTTCGGCAATGATGGCCAAGGACCTTAGCGACCCGAGGCTACAGCTTGTCAGCGTAACGGCGGTGGAGCTCAGCCACGACATGTCCTTTGCGAAGGTGTTCGTAAGCTCCTTCAAGAAGGACGAGGCTGCATCAGAGCTTGCCGCCGAGGCGCTGGAATCTGCGAAGGGCAGGATAAGAGGGGAGATAGGAAGGAGGCTTGCCATGAGGCACGCCCCTGAGCTTGCTTTCAGGCCGGACCATTCCATGGAGAGGGCCGCCAAGGTCCTTGAGATACTCAACGACATCAAGTCCGAGTCAGGGGAGAATGCATGAACGTACCGACTTGGCTGCCAGAGCAGATTAAGAACGCGAAGAGCGTGCTTGTGACCTCCCACATCGTGCCCGACGGCGATGCGATCGGGTCGGTCCTCGGACTGGGGCTCACCCTTATCGGCATGGGAAAGAGGACTTACATGATGGTCGAAGGCGGAGTCCCTAGGAATTTGACATTCCTGCCCGGATCGCATCTGATAGCCTCCGGCCCCGAAGGCATCCCTGACGGGCTTGACCTTGCCGTAATCCTGGACGTCGGCTCGTACGAGAGGATAGGCTCAGCGGAAAGGCCCGCCAGGTCAGCCAAGGCCAAGGTGAACGTGGACCATCATATGACAAACTCAGGCTTCACCGAAATGTGCTGGATAGACACTTCGTCCCCTGCCACGGGGCTCATGGTTGCGGACCTCGTAAAGGCGCTCGGCGCGAAGTTCGGGCCCGACAACGCCACTGCGCTCTTTTGCGCAATCTCAACCGACACCGGGTCGTTCAGGTACAGCAACACGACAGCAGGTTGCTTCAGGACGGCCGCCGACCTAATAGAGGCCGGCGCCGACCCCTATTACGTGTCGATGAGCGTCTACGACAGCAAGCCGTACGGCGCGGTCAAAGGCCTGGGCGAGGCTTTGTCCGCTCTCGAGCTCAGGTCCGACGGGATGCTCGCGGTCATGGACATAACCCGTGACCTTATGCAGAGGTACGAGCTGACCGAAGGTGACGTAGAGGGTTTCATCTCATACGGCAGGTCCATAGAAGGAGTGGAGGTCTGCGTAGCATTCAAGGAGCTCGAAGACGGCGTCGTGAAGGTGGGCTTCAGGTCTAAGAGCGCCGTCGATGTCTCGAAGATCGCGGCCAGCATGGGCGGAGGCGGGCACATGAGGGCATCCGGCTGCACCATTGAAGGCGGCCTGGAGGAAGCCAGGCGCAGGGTCCTGGCCGTCGTCGAGGTGGCCATTGCGGAGGCATGCGGCGATGGACGGCATAATAGGGATAGATAAGCCGGCCGGGCTTACTTCCTTCGATATCGTAGCCAGGCTCAGGAATGCGACGGGGGAAAGGCGCATAGGGCATACGGGAACGCTCGACCCTGATGCGACAGGGGTGCTGGTTATTTGCATAGGGAGCGCGACGCGGATATCCTCGCGGCTCATGCATGGCACAAAGAGGTACTCTGCGGAGATTTGCTTCGGAACATCCACTGATACCGCGGACGCAAGCGGTGAAATGCTGGATAGCAGCCCGTACATGAGCATTGCCTCGTCATCCTTCGCCGCCGCACTGAGCGGCTTCATAGGCGAAATCGTGCAGAAGCCGCCGATGTACTCCGCTGTGAAGGTCGGGGGCAAGAAGCTGTATGAGCTGGCCAGGCATGGGCTCACTGTTGACCGGCCCGGAAGGGAAGTCACTATAAGCGAGCTCAAGGCCTCCCTGCCGGAAGGCAAGGACCGTATCCTCTTCGGAGATAGGGTCCCCTTGGAGATCGAATGCTCCCACGGCACCTACATAAGGACCCTCTGCGAAGACATAGGCAGGTCGTTGGGTGTGCCTTCCCATATGTCATCCCTCAGGAGGACCTGGTCGTCAGGCTGGGCAGAGGAGGATTGCCTCGGCCTGGAGCAAGCGCTGGAACTTGCCCGTAAAGGTGAATTGCAGCCCAGGCTCAGGGATATAAGCAGCGCTTTACCGTGGATGCAGGCGATTGCCCTAGACAAGGCGGAGTTGAAGCTGGTCTGCAACGGCGGCAGCATAGCCGCCTATTCCCTTGAAGGGGCGACTGAAGTCCTGCTGGTCGGCCCGGGCGGCAGAGCGGCGGCGATCGCTGAAGTGCACAGATTGCCGTCAAACGCGCCAGACAAGTCGATACTGAAGCCAAAGACGGTCTTCATCAAGCCGGAGGAAATCGCAAATGCCTGAAACCCGAGGCAAAGCCCTGGCACTGGGCACATTCGACGGAGTGCACCTCGCGCACAGGACGCTGGTACGGCAGGCCGCCAGAGCGGGCGGACCTTGCGGCGCGTCAGCCGTCACGTTCGACAGGCTGCCGGGGTCCCTCCTTGGCACGAACGGGAAGACCAGGCAGATAGTGTCCCTGGAGGACAAGGTCGCACTGCTGAAGATGGCAGGTGCGGATGATGTAGAGGTTCTGAGGTTCGACGAAGGCCTCTGCCATATGGAGGCGGAGGATTTCTTCGAAAGGCTCATCGTGCGCAGGTTCCAACCCTCTAGCCTTACTGTGGGGCACGATTACAGGTTCGGGCGGCACGGAAAGGGCGATGTGGACCTACTTGAGCGGCTTTGTTCGCTTCACGGCATAGCCTTGACAGTCATTGATGAGATAGACAAGAACGGCATCAGGATCTCTAGCACAGAGATAAGGAGGAGGATTGCTGCAGGGGAACCCAAAGCTGCAGCCGAGATGCTGGGCAGGTGGCATTTCATAAAGGTAAGGCGAGAAGGAGCGCTGCTGCTGCCTGTGGGGGGCATAGAGCTGCCTCCTGCGGATATGAGGTTCTATACCAAGGTGTTCAGCCATATGCCCGTTATCGAAGGCCCGTTCGAAGGCTTCGACGCTTGTTTTGCGATATCATATGACGGGACGTCCCCTGAGGTAAGGCTCTGCGCCACTGGAACGGAGGGACCCGACAGAGGGAGTTATGTCCTCTTCGGGCCGAGGGCATGAACTTACGAGATTTACAGGAATTAGCTGCAATGATATAATATTATATGTATTAAGCCGACCCTTGCTCGGTTGCCCGCATCTCCGGCGGCAACTTGGCAAAGGGGGTATTAAGATGGAGGAGAAAGAAATGCCGTTGATGCAGGAAAAGAAGAGAGAAATCATCGATGCCTACAAGCTGCACGAAGGGGACACAGGATCGCCGGAGGTGCAGGTGGCGATGCTCACCGAGAGGATAAACTACCTTACCGAGCACCTTAAAGAACATAAGAAGGACCATCATTCCAGAAGGGGCCTTCTGAAGATGGTAGGACAGAGGAGGAGCCTTCTGAACTACCTCAAGGACAAGGATGTTGAGCGCTACCGCTCAGTAGTGGAGAAGCTAGGGTTGCGCAAGTAAAAGGGCAAGTTCATGAGAGCGTGGGGGCGCAATCGTTGCCGGGACCGCGCTCTCTTATTTTGAAGAGGAAGTGTGGAAAGAGAAGATGCATCAGATTTTTAAGATGGAAATCGGCGGCAGGACGTTCACAGCCGAGACGGGCAAGTTCGCAAAGCAGGCGTCCGGTTCGGTAATGTGCCGCTACGGCGACACAGTCGTGCTCGTGACGGCCACCATGGCGAAGCAGGCCAGGGAGGGCATAGACTTCTTCCCGTTGCTTGTCGACTACGAAGAGAGGATGTACGCCGCAGGCAAGATACCCGGCGGGTTCATCAAGCGCGAAGGCAGGCCCAGCGAAGCTGCCATACTCGCGGGCAGGATGATAGACAGACCGATAAGGCCGCTCTTCCCGGAGGGTTTCAGGAACGACGTCCAGATAGTGGCGACCGTGCTTTCGGTCGAGCCCGGAGTCGAACCCTCGATTGTGGCGATGAACGGGGCGTCGATAGCGCTTTCGATTTCGCCAACGCCCTTCCAGGGCCCGATAGGCGGGGTCAAGGTCGGCAGGGTCGACGGCAAGTTCGTAATCAACCCCGGCATTGAAGAACAGAAGGCATCCGACATGTCAGTCGTAGTGGCTGGCACAAGGGACGCCATACTGATGGTAGAAGCAGGGGCCAACGAAGTCAGCGAAGCGGACATGCTAGAGGCGATACTCTTCGGCCACGAAGAAATCAAGCGCATAATCGCCTTCCAGGACGGGATAGTAGCGGCGGCGGGACAGCCAAAGGTCGAGTTCAAGAATTTCGAGCCGGCGGCTGAGAAGACTGCCGAAGTGGTTGCATACGGTGAGGCGATGCTGATAGAAGCCGTCAAGAACCCAGACAAGCTTTCGCGCGACGCCAAGATAGAGGAGACCAAGGCCCATATAAAGGAGCATTTCCTGGAGAAGTACGCGGAAGAATGGGACCCCGCGGAGATAACCTACATGGTCGATTCGCTGGAGAAGCATGTAGTCAGGATGATGATCACAAAGGAGCACATCAGGCCCGACGGCAGGGCCCTCGACGAGATCAGGCCCCTTTACTGCGAAGTAGGCCTGCTTCCGAGGGTTCACGGATCCGGCCTGTTCCAGAGGGGCCAGACCCAGGTTCTGACCAGCTGCACGTTAGGTTCGGCGAGCGAGGAGCAGGTGTTAGACGGCCTAGGACATGAGGAATCCAAGAACTACATGCATCAGTACAACTTCCCTCCATACTCCGTCGGCGAGGTAAAGCCGATGAGGGGCCCGGGCAGGCGCGAAGTAGGCCACGGAGCCCTCGCTGAAAGGGCCCTTGTGCCGGTGATACCCAAGCAGGAGGAGTTCCCTTACACTATCAGGATGGTTTCCGAGGCCATAGAATCGAACGGTTCAACCAGCCAGGCGTCGATCTGCGGAAGCACCCTTGCGCTCATGGACGCCGGAGTGCCGATAAGAAAGCCTGTGGCCGGGGTCGCCATGGGCCTGGTCAAGTACGGCAACGACTTCACAATACTCACGGACATCCAGGGCATAGAGGACCACCTCGGCGACATGGACTTCAAGGTGGCCGGCACCGCCGACGGGATAACCGCCATACAGATGGACATCAAGGTCGACGGGCTGTCTAGGGACATACTCGAGAAGGCGCTCGAGCAGGCCAGGAAAGGCCGCCTGTTCATACTCCAGACCATGCTGGCGTGCATCGACAAGCCGAGGGCCGAACTTTCGCAGTACGCGCCAAGGATTATAAGCTTCACGATCGACGTCGACAAAATCCGCGAGGTCATAGGGCCCGGCGGCAAGATGATAAGGAAGATCGTCGAGATGACCGGGGCCAACATAGACATAGAGGATGACGGAAGGGTCTTCATCTCCTCCGTAGGACAGGAGGGCGGCATCAAGGCGGAGAACTATATAAAGGCCTTGGTGAGCGACCCCGAAGTAGGGGCCGTCTACAAGGGCAAGGTCACAAGAATCATGAACTTCGGCGCATTCGTCGAGATACTTCCCGGCAAGGAGGGCCTCGTACACATCTCCCAGCTTGCTGCCGAGAGGGTCGCAAAAGTCGAGGACGTGGTCAAAGTCGGCGACGAACTGATGGTCAAGCTTGTGGAGATCGACTCGCAGGGAAGGTTGAACCTCTCCCACAAGGAGCTGCTCCCCAAGCCAGAAAGGCCTGAGGGAGGGGAGGCGCCGCACCAGAGGTTCCAGGGCAGGGACAGGTTCCAGCCGAAAAAAAGCGGCGACGACCTTGAGGAGAACGTGACGCCGAGGCCCAAGCGCAGGGATTGAACCTCTCAGCGAAAGGACATGACAATTCGGAGGTGCCTTATGAAGGAGACGACAAGGGGCCCGATTACCGTAATTGCTGTGAATCCGGGATCTACTTCGACAAAGCTGGCCGTCTTCAGGGACGGCAAGGCCGTGACCTCTATGAACATCGAGCACGACGTTGCCGTCCTCTCATCTAAAGGCTCCATAAAAGGCCAGCTGGGATACAGGCTGGAAATGATAGAAGCCGCCCTTGCCGGCGGGCATTGGGTCCAGGAAGGGCTCTCTGCCGTAGTCGGCAGGGGCGGCCTTTTGAAGCCCATGGAGGGCGGAGTCTACGAAGTGGACGACCGGATGGTGGAAGACGCGCTGGAAAGGCCGGTCGCCCACCATGCGTCCAACCTGGGCTGCGCCATTGCGCTGAACATTGCGAGGCGTTCAGGGGTGCCCGCGTATATAGTCGACCCCGTCTCGACCGACGAGTACGAGCCGGAGGCGAGAGTCTCAGGCCTTCCACAGTTACCGCGGGTTTCCCTGCTTCATGCGCTCTCAGCCAGGTCCTCGGCAAGGCGTGCTGCCGCCGAGCTTGGCATCGAGCTCAAGAAGGCACGTTTCGTGATTGCGCACATGGGAGGCGGCACCACCGTATGCGCCATGAGGGACGGACGGCTCATAGACGCGAACAACTCCAACGACGAGGGCCCTTTCACGCTCGACAGGACGGGGACGCTCCCGTCAGGGGCGGTTGTGGACCTGTGCTTTTCGGGCAAGTATACGAAAGCTGAGATAAAGGACATGTTCCTGCATAAAGGTGGACTCATTGCATATGCAGGAACGAACGACGCAAGGGAAGTGAACAGGCGGATAGATGCGGGCGACGAAAAGGCGGCCGAGCTTATGCGCGCAATGGCCTATCAGAACGCCAAGGAGATAGGGGCTTATGCCGCCGTGCTGTCGTTCAAGCTGGACGGCGTCATATTGACCGGCGGGCTGGCCAACTGGACGAGGTTCGTCGAAGAGGTCAGAAGAAGAGTGGGGTTCCTAGGTCGCATCTTCGTCTATCCGGGCGAAAACGAGATGCAGGCGCTGGGAGAAGGTGCGACGCTTGCCGTTGCGGGCCTGATAGATGTGAAGAAGTATTAGGAGGGGATAATTGATGTTCAATTCCTTCGACCAGATCATAAGCGAGGCGAAATCGGGCGCAAGGCAGAGGATAGCGATTGCGGCTGCGAACGACGCCGACGTGCTGGAGGCGGTGAAGCTTGCAAGGGACATCGACCTTGCAGATTTCTCGCTCTTCGGCGACGGGGTGTCCATTGGCGAGCTGGCCAAGAAGGTCGGCCTCAGCCTGGACGGCGTCGAGATAGTCGACGAACCGGGACTTCAGCTTTCCGCACTGAAGGCGGTGCAGCACGTAAGCTCCGGGAAAGCCGGCACCCTCATGAAGGGGTTGATCGGCACCACGGATTTCCTGAGGGCGGTGCTTGACAAGGAAGTGGGCCTTCGCACGGGGAGCCTTATCTCCCACGTAGCTGTGATCAAGTCCCCCAAGTTCGACAGGTTCTTCTACCTTACGGACGGCGCGATGAACATAGCCCCCTCCCTGGACCAGAAGATACAGATCATCAACAACGCCGTCAGGGTGGCTCACGCTTTGGGCAACGAAAACCCCAAAGTGGCCTGCATAGCTGCCGTCGAGACAGTCAATCCTGACATGCCCGCCACGATAGACGCATCGCTGCTTGCCAAGATGAGCGACCGCAGGCAGATAAAAGGCTGCGTTGTCGACGGCCCGTTCGGGCTGGACAACGCCGTTTCGCAGGAATCTGCCAGGCATAAGGGAGTGTCTGGCCCGGTGGCAGGGCAGGCGGACATCCTCATGTGCCCTGAGATTGTGACAGGGAACGTTATCTACAAGGCTCTGAGCTACTTCGCAGATGTGGAATGCGGCGCCGTGATTTCTGGGGCGCGCGCCCCGATCGTGCTTACAAGCAGGGCCGATTCCCCCAGGACGAAGCTGCTTTCCATGGCGACCGCGGTCGCTGTGGCAAAGAATTCGTAGTTTCCTTAGGCAAGGAGGGCTGCCCATGAGGCTGCTTATAGTGAATCCCGGCTCAACTTCGACAAAAGTCGCCATATTCGAAGACGGCAGGTCCGCAGTCGCCGAGACCCTGAGGCACTCGAACGAGGCCCTTGCGCAGTTCCCACAGGTCTCAGACCAGCTCGAATTCCGGTCGCAGGCGGTTAGGGAATTCCTCATGTCTAACGGGAACCCGAAGCTGGACGCCGTGGTGGGAAGAGGGGGCCTGCTGCCCCCGATGCCGAGCGGTGTATATGAGGTGGACGACGACATATACGACAAGCTCCTGCATCCAAAGGGCCAGCATGCGTCCAACCTGGGCGGCCTGATCGCAAGGGGGATAGCCTCGGAAAGGGGAATAAAGGCATTCATCGCCGACAGCGTCACGACGGACGAGCTCTGCGAGCTTGCAAGGTATTCGGGCCATCCGATGATGCAGCGCGTAAGCATATTCCACGCCCTGAACCAGAAGTCGGTGGCCAGGCGCGCTTCGGCAGACCTTGGGAAGCCTTATGAGGAGGCGAACCTGATAGTTTGCCACCTGGGAGGCGGAGTGAGCGTAGGGGCGCATCTGAAGGGCAGGGTTGTCGACGTCGCCAACGCACTGGACGGGGAAGGGCCGTTCGCGCCGGAAAGGGCAGGGACGTTGCCGCTTACGGGCCTCATCGACCTGTGCTTTTCGGGCCAGTACACCCATGCACAGACAAGGAAGCTTCTAAGCGGCGGGGGAGGGTTCGTAGCCCACATAGGCACCAACTCAGGAACCAAGCTTGAAGAGATGGTCATGGCCGGCGACGAACATGCCATCCTCATAGAGAAGGCGTTCGTATACGGCATAGTCAAGGAGATCGGGCGGATGTCCGCTGTCCTCGAAGGCAAGGTCGACGCCGTGGTGATAACAGGCGGCCTGGCTTATTCGGACAGGATTTGTTCTATGATAGAAGAGAAGGTTTCATCGCTTGCGAAAGTGATGAGATACCCTGGCGAGGACGAGATGCTGGCCCTTGCGGAAGCAGGGGCAAGGGCCCTTGCCCCTGCGCCAAGAACTGAGAAAGGAGGTCTGCCTTTTTGAAGAAAGTGGTAATCGACGTGGAAAGGTGCAAAGGTTGCGAGCTTTGCGTAAAGTACTGCCCTAAGCAGTGCCTGGGGATTGCAGAGGTTACTAATTCCAAGGGATACCTTCCTGCACACCTGGTGGACGAGGAAATATGCATAAGCTGCGGCATCTGCGGCAGGATGTGCCCCGACTCAGCCATAGAGGTCTTCAAACCGTAAACCAGTTTAACTAAGGAGGCTGTGAAATTGTCTGAGAGGAAGCTTTTCAAGGGCAACGAGGCAGTAGGAGAGGCCGCCATCAGGGCGGGATGCCGCTACTTCTTCGGATACCCGATCACTCCTCAGAACGAGATACCGGAATACATGTCAAGGAGGCTGCCCGAAGTCGGCGGCTGTTTCCTTCAGGCCGAAAGCGAAGTGGCTGCCATAAACATGGTGTACGGCGCCGCCGCGGCGGGCGCAAGGGTGATGACGTCCTCGTCGAGCCCGGGCATTTCCCTCAAGCAGGAGGGCATATCCTACATAGCCGGCTCGCTCCTTTCGCCCCTGATCGTCAACATGGTAAGGGGAGGACCGGGCTTGGGCGACATACAGCCGGCTCAAAGCGACTACTTCCAGGCCACCAAAGGAGGCGGGCACGGCGACTACCACCTGTTGACTTTCGCCCCCGCAAGCATCCAGGAGATGGTTGACCTGATATACATATCATTCGAAACCGGCGAGAAGTACAAGATGCCGGTGATGATATTGGCCGACGGCGTGCTTGGCCAGATGATGGAATCCGTCGAGTTCCCAGAGATGAAGGAGCCGAACGACCCCCACAAGAGCGATTTCGCCATAACAGGCGCCAAGGGGCGGCCCTCAAGGGTAGTGAAGGCGTTCGACCTTGACCCGGACAAGATGAACAAGCTCAACTTCGAGATGGAAGCCCGCTGGAAGGAAGCGGAGAAGAACGAGGTCAGGGTCGAGGAGTACATGAT
>JAGOKM010000124.1 GCA_017994615.1 Bacillota bacterium
CCTGAGCTGCTCGGACGCCCCTGCCCTCGAGGCTACCATGAGATAGCCGCACTGGTTGAGGCCTTTGTCCATCCCCAGCTCGTCCTTCAGTCCCTCGAAAGTGGATATGGCGTTCGCGGCGATCTGGCAGTTCATCAGGGTGCCCCACTGGGCCCTTATCCCCGCCCCGCACCTTCCGGTGGACCCTCCGCAGATGGTGTCCCTTTCGAGCACGATTATGTTCTTTACGCCCAGCTTGGCCAGGTTATACGCCGCAGAGGAGCCGTTTATGCCGCCACCGATTATCACTACGTCGGCGCTCGTCCTCATCTTGCGTTGCCCCCTTTCGCGGCTTCGGCGAGGATCCCGAGTTTGACGGGCTTCGCCGGGGGCCTGAAGCTGGGGGGCTTGACCTCGCTAACGGGGATGCCCCTCATCCTGGCTATCTCCCTTACGAGTATGTCCGTGCAGCCCCTGCCCTGGCAGGGACCCATGCCGATCCTGGTGACCCTCTTTAGCTCCTCGGGGGTGTCGTATCCTCTGGATATCCATTCCCTCACCTCGTCAAGGGTTACTTCCTCGCACCTGCAGATGTACACCTTCTCTTCGACAGCCATGCTATTCCACCACCCTTACGGCGCGTACGTGGTCCTTGAGCTCATACGGCACCGGCACCGACACTACGAACGTCCTGTCCTTGAACGGCTCCAGCACCTGCTCGATCCTCGAGCGGAACACGACCCTGCCTTGCCTGTCCAGGCAGTCCGCCTCCATGCCCTTTGCGGGCCTTGGCAGTATCTCGTAGGGCAGCTTCATGAGCGCCCAGCCTTCCTTCCAGGCAAGGTCGACCACGAAACAAGCGAGACCCGGGCACTTCGCGACGCACCTGCAGCATCCTGTGCACTTCGAGTAGTCCACCTCAGGCACGTCGTTTATGTCCGCGAAGGGCTTAACGGCCCCCGTCGGACAGCTCGTATGGCAGGGGTTGCAGGGTATCCTCTGCGGGCACTCGATCACTACGTAACCTCCCCGCTTGGACTTCCAGGCATCCTCCTCGGGCGCCACGACGCCGTCCCTGGGTCCAATGAGCACTCCCGAGTTGTACAGGAGCTCGTCATTCGTAAAAGACATCGTCGCCGCCTCCTTCGCAGATTACGCATTCAAGGCCCGCCCTTATCTTGTCGCAGACCTCCCCCGCCCTGAGATGGTCGAGCCTCGCCACGAAGCTTTCGTACCTTCCGGGCCTTGGGGCGTATCCGAGGGCCGCGGCGGCTCCGAAACCGGCCAGCCTTCCCTCGACCATGGCAGAGCTCGCCTCCTCGATGCCGGATGAGTCCCCAGCCACCCATATGTCGTGGTTTGTGGTCCTAAGGCCTAGGTCTCTCACCGGCACGTACCCGCACAGCTGCGGCACGTACTTCATCTTGCATCCGGCCTGCCAGAGCAGCTCCACCGTAGGCGTGAGCCCCACGGCGAGGCAGATGGTGTCGCAATCTACCGTGAACTCCTTGCCGGTCGGCCTGAACTTCTCGTCCAGCTCCATGACCACGGCGCCTTCCACGGACTCTTCCCCTAGGGCCTTCTTTATGCTGTGCATCAGATGGATGGGCACTCCCAGACGTCTTATCTTCGCCGCGTGCACCCAGTAACCGCCGACTTTCTGGGTCGCCTCCACGACGCCGGCGACTTCGACGCCCGCTTGCATAAGCTGGTAGGCCACGATTATCCCGATGTTGCCGGCCCCGACCATCAGGACCTTCTTTCCCGGGACCACGCCGTAGACGTTCATGAGCGTCTGCACGGCACCGGCGCCGTACACGCCGGGAAGGTCGTTTCCTATGAACGGTATCAGCCTCTCCTGCGCGCCCGCCGCAATGACCATCTTCCTGGGTTTTATGAGGAAGTACTCGTCCTCGCCCCTGGCGAGCGATACCGCGCCTTCCTCGCGGTAGTAGCCCACCGCAGTAGTGTCGGTCATCGTCTCCACCTTGTCGGAAAGACCTGCTATCTCATCCATCAGCATCTCTGCTATCTTGAAACCCCTGGTCCCCGCGTGCTCGTCCTTGCTGCCGAAGAACTTGTGGGTCTGCTTGATGAGCTGCCCTCCAAGCATCGGGCCGCTGTCCACGACGAGGACGGAAGATCCCATGCCGGCCGCCTCGGCCGCTGCAGAAAGGCCGGCGGGCCCTCCTCCTATTACCAGCAGTTCGACTTCACGCACCCTGCTCACCGCCCTCCGCCAGCATGGGCACGCTTCCCCTGCCGTGCTGTGTCTTAACTGCCATGCCCTCCTTCAGTGGGGTCACGCACGTACGCACGTTGGGCACGCCGTCGACGACCATGAAGCAGGAACTGCACTTACCTATGGCGCAGAAAAAGCCCCGCGGCCTGTGAGCCTCGGGGCTGTACCTGTAAACCTTTACACCATTGGCGTGGAGCGCTGCCGCAATGGGCTCTCCCTCGAAACCTTCCATCGCCCTGCCGTCGAAAGTGAAGCTCACCCTCCTGCCGTGTGCGAACTCGAGGATAGGGTGTGATTCGATGAGGTCCACGATATCCCTCCTGATCATCCGGTACATAAGCCGGTCATGTTACGCAAATCTATCAGGCCCGCAGCCCTTTACGGGCTGCGGGTGGTCTTACGGGGTCATCTTGCGTCACCTAGTGCTGTTCTGCGGCCTTCCTTCCGAAATCGGCCTGCGGTTCCCGGACTTCCTGCTTTTCCTGCCTGTCTTGCTCGGTGTCCGGTGTAGGCGTGCTGGCTTGCGGGACTTCCTTGGGTGGCAGCTCCTTGCCCTCCAGGACCAGGTCGAGCTCGCTGCCTTCCAGGTTCTCCCTCTCCTTGAGGACCATGGCCACCCTCTTCAGGAGTTCCAGGTTATCGCCGAGCAGCTTCTTCGCCTTGGTGTAGCACTCGTCGATTATGTTCTTTACTTCCTTGTCTATCTGGGCGGCGATCTCCTCGGAGTAGTTGCGCTCCCTGGATATGTCGCGGCCTAGGAACACGTTTTGCGAATCCTGCCTGCCGTAGGTTATAGGGCCGAGGTTGCTCATGCCGTATTCGACGACCATCTTCCTTGCAAGGCCGGTGGCCCTTTCAAGGTCCTTGGACGCTCCGGTCGAGACGTCCTCCAAGCACAGTTCCTCCGCCACGCGCCCGCCCAGGGACATCGTTATGTTGTTAAGCAAGTCCTCCTTGGAGGAGTACCTGAACTTCCTCTCGTCCTCGGGTATAACGAGCGTGAAGCCGCCTGCGCTGCCCCTTCCTATTATCGAGACCTTCACGACTGGATCGGAGCCGGGGAGCAGCTTCGCCAGAAGGGCGTGCCCGGTCTCATGATATGCCACGAGGTCCTTCTCCTTGCCCGTCAGCAGCCTGCCCTTCTTCGCAGGGCCCATGACTATGCGCTCGATGGCCTCGTCGGCGACGTCCATCGTAATCTTCTTCATCCTGTACCTTACGGCCAGAAGGGCCGCCTCGTTGAGCAGGTTCTCGAGGTCCGCGCCCGTGAAGCCGGGCGTGCGCCTTGCCAGCTCCTTCATGTCCATGTCGCCTGCGAACTGCTTGTTCCTGGCATGTATCTTAAGTATGGCCTCGCGCCCCTTCGCGTCCGGCACATCCAGCGTTATCTGCCTGTCGAACCTGCCTGGCCTGAGAAGGGCAGGGTCCAGGATGTCGGGCCTGTTGGTCGCCGCGACCACTATCACGCCCGAGTTCGTCTCGAATCCGTCCATCTCTACC
>JAGOKM010000125.1 GCA_017994615.1 Bacillota bacterium
CCTTCGGCCGCCTCGTCCAGGAGCCCTGCGAAGTCGGAAAGGAGCCTCGGCGGGCTCATCTGGGCCGGTATAGCGGCGTAAGAAGGGAGCAACGCGGCCAGCATCAACGCCGCCGCAATCGCCCCTATCAGGACCGGCCTTCCTGCCTTGGAGTTCATCAGAACTTCACCACGGGCGCAGTCTCGGAGCCTGCAGCCGCCTCGAACAGCTTCTTAGCCGTGAAACCCCTCATGCCGGCGATAATGCTTGTCGGGAACGTCCTTATCCTGGTGTTGTAGGTGCGGACTTCCTCGTTGTACCTGTTGCGAGCGACGGCTATCCTGTTCTCTGTGCCGGACAGCTCGTCCATGAGCGCCATGAAGGTGGCGTCGGATTTGATTTCCGGGTAGTTCTCAATTACCACTAGCAACCTGGAAAGGGCGCTTTCCACCTGGTTGGACGCCTCGATCTTGTCGTCTATGGTCACCGCGCCGCCGAGCTTGGCCCTCGCTTCTGTTACAGAATCTATTATCGCCTGCTCCTGGGCGGCGAAGCCCTTGACGGTGGCGACCAGGTTGGGGATGAGGTCATACCTCCTCTGGAACTGGTTTTCGACCTCCGCCCATGCGGTATTCACGTTCTCGTCCAGCTTCACAAGCTGGTTTCCGATGCTTATGTAGCCGACGATCCCAACCACGACCACTCCAAGTAGGATCCACAGTAAGCTGAACTTTCCCTTTGCCATTGTAATTCCTCCCCGCAGTATTACGGCCGTATTTGCCGTTACGCAAATCAATATACTACAACGGGCGGAAATGTAAACATATATTTGGCAGACCTCCCAGGCGCGGTCCCCATTTAGGCAGCTTTCCTTGAACCGGGCGCCGGTTTTCTGGTGTAATAATAGAATGGAGGTCATGATGCAGGGCCGTGTGACTGACGCAGCGCTACTCGCAGGCGGAAGAGGCAGCCGCTTCCCGTCGGGCGGCAGGCATGCCGCGGGCGGGAAGCTGCAGGCCGACCTCTGCGGGACGCCTCTGTTGTCGATGTCCGCGGACGCTCTGGCTAGGATCTTCGAATCGCCGTTCCTCGTGGCGCCGGGTGGCTTCGAGCTCGCCGGGCAATGCGTCCTGCGGAGGATACCAGACGAGCAGGTCGGAGCCGGGCCGGGGGCCGGGATCGCGGCTGCGGTGAAACGTTCGGCCGACTGGTGCTTCGTTGCTGCGGCGGACATGCCTTTCCTGGACGCCGCGCTGATTGCGGACTTCATCGGCACGGTCGAGGGATTGCCAGACGACGCGCTCTGCGCCGTGCCGGTCTGGGAAAGGGGCCTGGAGCCGCTCCATGCCTTCTATCGCAGGGGGGCTTACGGAAGGATCCTCGACTTCCTCCGCGACGGCAGGAGGAGCCTTATCGAGCTGGCCGAGGAGCTTAGGGCATCTAAGCTGGACGCCGAAGCCGCTGCCAGAAGGTCCGGCTCGGACCTGGAGGCCGCGTTCTTCAACGTGAACACGGCGGAGGACCTGGAGGAGGCCCGGAGGATGAAGTCTATCGGAATCAAACCTAAGGGGGCTATGATTTGAAAGACGTACAGAACCAGGCGGACGCAAGGGGCATAGACATACAGAACGTCGGCATCAAGGGCTTCCACATGCCGCTTCTCATAAGGACCAGGCAGGGCGGCTTCCAGCAGGTGATGGCGAACGTCTCGCTCTCGGTGAGCCTTCCGATGCACTTCAAGGGGACGCACATGAGCCGCTTCATAGAGGCGCTCATCCCATGGGGCAGCAAGCCCATATCCAACGCAGAGCTCAGGTCCCTGCTGGTCGACACATGCGGGAAGCTTGAGGCGGACCAGGCTGAGGTGACGATCGCGTTCAAGTACTTCATAGAGAAGAAGGCCCCCGTTTCGGGCAGGTCCTCCTTCATGGACTACGACTGCACCTTCAGGGCGAGGAGGGATAAGGACAGGCATACGTTCCTGCTGGGCGTAGAGGTCCCCGTGACTTCCTGCTGCCCTTGCAGCAAGGAGATCTCCGACTTCGGGGCCCACAACCAGAGGACGCTCATCAGGGCCACGGTCAGGTTCCACGGCGGTTTCCTTTGGATCGAGGACCTGGTCGACAGGCTCGAAAGCCAGGGCAGCTGCCAGCTGTACCCGCTCCTTAAGAGGGAGGACGAGAAGTTCGTCACAGAGCAGGCCTACGAGAACGCCAAGTTCGTCGAGGACATATTGAGGGACACGGTGATCACCCTGAGGAACGAGCCGCTGGTAAGCTGGTTCGACGTAGAGTGCGAGAGCATGGAATCCATCCACAACCACAGCGCGTTCGCCAAGCACACCGAGGCGAAGTAGGAGACTGCGGGGGTAACGGTATGCCCGTCCTGGACGTAAGGGGATTGAACAAGTATTTCGGTTCCACACCCATACTTAGGGATGTGAGCTGCGCCGTGCACGAGGGGGACAAAGTCGCCCTCATCGGCAGGAACGGCACGGGCAAGACCACCTTCATGAGGATAATCGCAGGGCTTGAGGACTACGACTCGGGGAGCGTATCGATGCCGGCCGGCACCAAGCTCTCCTACCTCTCGCAGACGCCCGAGACGGACCTGGATAAAAGCCTTCTTGGGTACGCCCTTGAGGCATTCGCCGACGTCGCGAGTGCGGAGGAGGAGATGAGGAGGCTCGAGGCCGACATGTCTTCGCTCCCGCCCGGCTCCCGCGAGCTGAAAGACGCGATGCGAAGGTACGACAGGCTGCATGAGCACATAAGCGCCAAGGACGGCTACGGCAGGGAATACAAGACGAGGGCGGCCCTTTTCGGGCTGGGCTTCTCTGAGGACGACCTCGGGCGGGACCTCGGCACTTTGAGCGGCGGGCAGCTCATGCGGGCCTCCCTGGCAAGGCTGCTGCTTTCGGAGCCTGACCTGATGCTGCTGGACGAGCCCACAAACCACCTGGACCTTTCCTCCACCGAATGGCTCGAAGGCTACCTGAAGGCCTATAAGGGCAGCATGGTGCTGGTGTCGCACGACAGGTACTTCCTGGAGGCCGTCGTGGACCACGTCTGGGAGATAGAGGACCTGAGCCTGGTTGCCTATGAGGGGTCCTACGAGGACCACATAGCGCAGAAGGAGTTCAACCTGAAAAACAGGATGGACCAGTTCGCCCGGCAGCAGGAATACATGGAGAAGCTCGCCGACTACATAAGGCGCTACAAGGCCGGCAACCGCACCACCATGGCGCAGTCCAGGGAGAAGATGCTGGCCAGGATCCAGGCGAGGGCCGTCAGCAGGCCAAGGAAGGCCGCCGAGATGAAGATCAGGTTCGGCGATGTAACAAGGACCGGCAAGTACGCAATCGTCGCGACGGGGCTTTCCAAGTCATTCGGCGGGCCGGCCCTTTTCAAAGGGCTGGACCTCTACGTAGAAAGAGGCGAAAGGCTGGGCGTCGTGGGGCCAAACGGTTCGGGCAAGACCACCCTCATAAGGATCCTGGCGGGGGACCTTTCGCCCGACAGCGGCGAGGTTAAGCCGGGCGTCAACATGAAGAAGTCGGTCTTCTACCAGGACATAAGGGGCCTGGACGACGACATGACGGTGCTCGACCACATATATCGCAGGAAGCCCTGGACATTAGGCCAGGCCAGGGATTACCTCGCGCGCTTCCTCTTCAGGGGGGACGATGTGATGAAAAAGGCG
>JAGOKM010000126.1 GCA_017994615.1 Bacillota bacterium
GCGGAAGGGTCGCCGTGCCGGGATATGTTCCCGGCCATGACATAGAATGCGCCCGAAGCTGCCGCCGCTATGAAGGCTGCCGCAAGCGCCAGGTTCCAAACGTTCATTATTTACCTCCACCCCCGGCCTGGTACTTGGACGGGCATTTGACCAGCATCTTCCTGGAGACGAACTCAGTGCCAGAATGCTTTCCTATCACAACCACGTTTTCGGCTTCGTCGAAGTTCGAAGGCTTTGCGCCCTGGAACCTGACGGTCACAGACTCGCCGACGTGGTCGGTCATCTCGAAGAGAAAGTCGTTGGTGCCTTCCTCATACCGCTGGCTGGCGAAGTCAGGGACGCCGGCCACCTGCACCGTGGTTCCCTTCTGCCTGGCTTCGGCGAGCGTCACATAGGGCGTGAGCGAACCTGAGAAAGCTATAAGGACGACTGCCGCCATGGCAGCCAGGATGATTATCGCGGCCACAAGGCCGAATGTCTTCTTCTTCGCCACTTCCGGGTACGACCTCCTCAAAACGGCCGTTCTACGGCCAAATGCCCCTCCGGTAAGGAACGGGGTCTGCGCCCAGGGCCGATCCTACTTTGCCCTTCCGCGCCTTTTCTCCGCCTTCGAGAGGTCCCTGTCGACCTTCAGCATGTAGAAGAAAACCGCGGCCCAAGTGACAACCGCCACCAACCCTGTTATCCAAAGCGAACCTGCCGATGCGAAATCCATCTATTCCTCCTCCGACGAAGCCCTGTCCGCCATCCTGAGCCCCATCATCCTCATCTTCAAGCCGAACATCCAGGCGGAGACCCCTGTGAAACCTATCAGGGACGCAATGAAGACAGCCAGCATCCTTGTATCCATGTTGAGGTCCCTGGATATTATTGCATCGTCCGGGTGCAGGCCCTGTATGCCCGGAAGCCTGGGTATAACGAACACCAGAAGCGGCACCGTCACGAAGGCGATTACCGAGTATACCGAGGAAAGCGCCGCCCTGCGGTCGGGATCGTCTATCGCGCTCCTCAACGCAAGGTATGCCATGTAGATCAGGAAAAGCACGAATATTGACGTCTGCCTCGGGTCCCAGCTCCAGTAGGCGCCCCAGGTCGCCTTGGCGAATATCGCGCCGCTCACAGTCGCTATCACTATGAAAAGCAGGCCTATCTCGGCCCATATGGCGGCGGCCGCGTCCTCCTTGAGGTCCCTGTTCTTCAGGTACCTTGCCCCATGAATCATGCATGCAAGGAAGCCGACCACCGAAACCCATGCCGTCGGTATGTGGAAGAATATTATCCTCGATATCTCCCCCAGCGTCGCGTCCGCCGGGGCCCAGACGAAGGCGGCAAGTGACACCGCTGCCATCCATAAACCCAACAAGTATTTCAGGAACATTACTACCTCCGGACAGTAATTATACGTCACAGGCGCATCAGTCGTTCCATACGAACTCGAACAGCAGCGCCGAAAGGGTCGTCAGGATGACAGTGAATGCGAGGATGCCTGCGACCTCGCTTAATGCGGAAGCGAAACCCATGCCGGCAAGCGACGCGTTGGTCATCCTGACCGCCATTATTAGCCCCGGCATCGTCACCGGGAACGAAAGCACGGCGAAAAGCGCGCCTTTCGAGTTCGCCTTTGATATTATGGCCGCGACAATCGTCGTGGCCGCCGAAATGAAAACCGTCCCCAGGGCGACTGATGCGAAGAACAGGGAAGGCGTCGCCGGCGAAATGTCCATGAACAGCAGGAACATCGGCACCACGACAATCTCCACGCCGGCCATGAGTGCGAGGTTGAACATGAGCTTCCCGAAGAACACGGCCAGCGGCTCGGCAGACATCCTCAGGGCGACCGAGGTCCTGGTCTCCTCCTCCTTGACGAAGGACCTTGACAGGCCGGACATCGACGAGAAGAAGAGGACCACCCAGAGGAATGCCGACTGCGCGTCAGGCTCCAGGGCGTAAGGGCTCACAGCGAAGCTTGCCACCACTAGCGAAGTCACGGCGAAAAGGGCGATGCTTCCGACTCCGTAACGGGTCCTCGCCTCAGACCTGACGTCCTTCATGAAGACAAGGAGGGCCTTACTTGCCAAGGATGACGGCTTCATCTCCTAGGGGCACCTCCTCCTTCTCGTTCGTCGCAATTATTATCGCGCTCCTCCCGCGCCTTTCGGAGATCAGGGAATATGCAAGCTCCTTGCCCGGGTCGTCCAGGTTGGCAGTGGGCTCGTCTATCAGCCACACGTCGGGGTCGTTCACAAGGGAGAAGCAGAATTTGACCCTCTGCTTCATGCCTGACGAGAAGCTGCCCAGCGGATCGTCAGCTCGGTCAAGCAGCCCGACCCTCTTGAGGAGGGCTTCTCCGGCTGCGACAGGGTCCTGCACGCCCTTCAGGCCTGCGAAGAAAGCGAGGTTGTCGAGGGCAGTGAGCTCCTCATACAGCGCAAGCTCGGGAGAGATGAAACCTATCCTGTCCCTGAAACGAGCCGCATCCCCGGTCGACGTCCCGTCCGAATACCTGACTTCGCCTGTGCTGGGCCTTATGAGCCCTGCCACCACTTTGAGGAGGGTCGATTTGCCCGTGCCGTTCTGTCCGGTCACTACAAGCACCCTGCCGGACGCGGCATTGGCGCTCACCTTCCTGAGCGCGGTGCGTTCTCCGAACTTCTTGGACACATCGTTTATGGAAATGGAGATGCCCATGGGCGCCATCCTCGATTCAAAATCGTTCCAAACAGACCCATTTGTTTATTATACTAAGATAATAGGTGATAGTAAAACCGGCGCAGCACCGCCGGCTACGGAGGTAAAGATGCCTGCTACGCAGCATGTGAACATATCGGACCAACTGAGGAAGGCTATCGGGGCTGCTGTGCTCAGGGCCCTAGAAGGACTCGTCAGGAAGGGCATATTCATGGAGATGCCCGATTATGATATCCCGCTGGAGATCCCCAAGGATCCCAAGTTCGGCGATTTCGCGACTCCAGTGGCTCTTTCGCTGGCGAAGAGGGCCGGCATGAAGCCGCGCGAGCTGGCGGAGCTGCTGGCTGCGCAGATCTCTGACGAGAAAGACCCCCTCATAGCAAGGGCTGAAGTAGCCGGCCCTGGCTTCCTGAACTTCTTCCTGGCCGACGCCTGGCTGGACCTGGCTATCAAGGCGATAAGGCGGGCTGGGGCGGATTACGGCAGGAGCGACAAGGGTGAGGGCAGGAAGGTCAACGTCGAGTTCGTATCGGCCAATCCGGTGGGCCCTCTTAACATCGTGAACGCAAGGGCCGCCGCAGTTGGCGATTCGCTTTCCAGGATGATGAATTTCACAGGCTACAATGCGGAAAGGGAGTTCTACATAAACGACGCGGGAAACCAGGTCAACGTCCTTGCCGAGTCGGTGTACGCCAGGCTGGCCGAAGCGCACGGGAAGGACTACCCGTTCCCGGAGGATGGCTACCGAGGGCTGTACGTGAAGGACATTGCAATGAAGGCGGGGGAGGACCTGGGCCCGGGGATCTTGGACCTGCCTGCGGAAGAGGCCAAGGCAAGGCTCAGGGAATACGCCCTGGGGGCGATGCTGGCCTGGCAGAGGAAGTCGCTCGAGGCCTATAACGTATTCTTCGACACCTGGACGTCGGAGAGGGCGATAAGGGAAAAGGGAAAGGTTGG
>JAGOKM010000020.1 GCA_017994615.1 Bacillota bacterium
TTATCGCGGTCTTGGACCTTTCCACCTGGACTAGGAGGTCGGCCAGCGCAGCTTCCGCGTCCTGCTGTCTGCCTGCTGAAAGCTTTTCTTCCATCAGGTCGACCGTCATTATGGCCTCCCTAAGGGGTGACAGCGGCACATCCGCCGTAGTGAAGGAGTCCACAAAGAGCTTTACAAGGGGGAATATCACAAAGAAGGCCAGGAAAAGGAATATCGGCCACACCCACGGGTTGGAGGCCTTAAACCACCTTCTGAGCTTTATCATGCCGTTTCCGCCCCTGTCGTTCATATAAGCATCACCTGCCCTTTGTTTTTGGAGCGGTCCGGTCAATCAGGTATGATTAGGGCCGCGGACTTGGGGAAGCCTAGCTTGACATGGGTGCCCCACGAAAGCTCCTTATGCCCGAGCGGGTCTTTGATGTCGGCCTTGCTGAAGAGCCCTCCCGCATGCTCCACTTCATACCTGAGGGCGTTGCCCATGTAGCTGACGAAGCTGACCTTGCCTTCGAGCAGGTTGTCGAACGCGCGTTGCTCCGACGCTTCGGCCACGCTTACGTTCTCGGGCCTGAAGGCTACAGTGCAGCTCTGACCTGTCTTGCAGTCGCTCAAGCTCGACCCGGTGAGGATTCCGAGAGGGGTCTCCACCGAGATCCATTTCCCGTCCACTGACTTGACCTTCCCCGAGATGAGGTTGTTGATGCCGATGAAATCCGCCACGAACCTCGTCACCGGCTTTTCGTACAGGTCGTGCGGGCTGCCGACCTGGACCAGCCTGCCCTCGTTCATGATGCCTATCCGGTCCGAGAGGGTGAGGGCCTCCTCCTGGTCGTGTGTGACGTAGACCGTCGTTATGCCGAGAGCCTGCTGGAGCTTCCTGATCTCCGCCCTCACCGACCCTCTTATCTTCGCGTCGAGGTTGGAGAGGGGCTCGTCAAGCAGAAGCACGTCGGGGTTCAAGGCCAGGGCCCTAGCGAGCGCCACCCTCTGCTGCTGGCCCCCTGAGAGCTGGCCCGGATAACGGTTCTCGTATCCTACGAGCCCTACTTTGACCAGCGCCTCGTTCACGTGCTTCGCCCATTCGGACTTGGCTATCCCCTTGAACTGCAGCCCGTATGCGACGTTCCTGAACACCGTCATATGGGGCCAGAGGGCGTAGTTCTGGAACACCATGCCGATGTTCCTCTTCGAAGTAGGGATGTCCTGCACTTCGTTGCCCCCGAAGAATATCTTGCCTTCGTCAGGTATGTAAAATCCGGCGATGAGCCTCAGGGTCGTCGTCTTCCCGCATCCTGAAGGACCCAGGAGGGTGAACAGCTCGCCGTCTTTGATCTCAAGGTCAACCCTGCTTAAAGCCTCGAACTTCGCGAACCGCTTCGTAACGCCGCTAAGTCTAATCTCCATGGTCTCACCTCAACGAAACTTTGATGGACGGGCTCGCACATGAAAGGCGCGGACGGGCAGCTCGGCCCGCCCGCGCCTTAAGCAACAGCTGTCGCTGGTTAGTACTTGGCTTTCAGGGCGTCTATCTTCGCGAAGATGTTCTCGCGGAAGTATTTGTTGACCGCGTCATAGCGGCTGTCCGCAAGGACGTTGTCGTAGCTGTTCTCGACCTTGCCCTCGAAGTAGGACCTGCGTCCGCCGTAGAACTGCACTGCCAGCTCCGCGGTCGAGCCCTTGGGGCCTTCGACCTTCATCTCCGGCATCACGGGGAACAGGCCGCGGTCGATGAAGAGCCTCTGGCCTTCCTCTGTGAGCAGGTATTCGATGAACGCCTTGGCGGTGTTGGGGTTCTTGCAGTTCTTGATTACGGCTATCGGCTCAGGGGTGACATAGCAGCCCTCAGGGGCGACGAACCTGATGTCGTAGCCGTTGAGGTACTCCTCGAACGCCATGTAGCTGGGGACTGCGAAACCGACCGCATATTCGGCCTTTGCGACGACCGACGGGACATCCTTAGACCTTGCGACGAACTGCCCAGTGTAGGCTCCGAGCTTCGACAGCCACTCCCAGCCCTTCGCCTCGCCCAGCCTCTGGAGTATGACTTCATATGTCGAGTGGCTTGAGCTGGAGTTGTCGGGGGTGCACTGCGCGATCTGCCCTTTGAGTTTGGGGCTTGCGAGGATGTCGTCCCATGTCGTGGGGGCCGTGAGCCTGAGCCTCCTTATCAGAAGGCCCTCGTTGTAGACGATGCCGTAGGGCTCAAGAGCGGTGCCCGTCCAGTAGCCCTTGGGGTCCTTCAGGGGAAGCGGCTTCGGGGTGCCCATGGATGCGGGGATCTTGTCCAGGAGCGCCTGTGGGGCCTCATGCTTTATTAGGAAGCCGTCGGCCGCCAGCCCGTCGTATATGACGGTCTCGCCGCCCCAAATGATGTCCGCCTGGGGATTGGCTCCCCATTCACGTATCCTGCCTGCGGCAACCTGTGTGCCTGCGGAAGTGTTGCTGACCTTGACGTCTATCCCGTACTTTGCCTTTGCCCATTTCACGAAGCCTTCCAATGCGGCGTCGGATACGAATTTCGCGACCGGCGTAAGGACGTTGAGTTCTGTTTCGATCTTAGCAGGGGCGGCCATGGCCACGGTCGTAATCACCAGGACCGCCATGAGTGCTAGCACGATTACTTTCCTCACTCTTATCCCTCCTGTTTTAAAGTACTGCGGATTCGAAGCTGCTTCTGGATGTGACACGTTTCCTTTTATATTATGACGCATATCGGCGCCGTTTGCACCTTGCAAGGCCAACTATTTTAGGGGGACGGGCCTGTAACTTGCAGCTAGGGCGGCATGCCGGCGATTTGTGCCATTTTTCGCACAAAGAGGGCGCAGGCATGATGAGAGGTCGTCTGCCAGTATTGAAAATCCCCCTTTACTGATGATATTATTGTAAAGCTAACCGCGCTCCCATGGTCTAGAGGTCTAGGACACCGCCCTTTCAAGGCGATAACACGGGTTCGAATCCCGTTGGGAGTGCCAGGACGAAAACCATTGACCCGCAGCGGCGGCAGATGGAAAATATAAATGGCGCCGGACATGACCAACGGGCGCCGTCATGGGGCAATAGCTCAGCTGGCAGAGCACCTGCGTCACATGTAGGGGGTCACAGGTTCAAGTCCTGTTTGCCCCACCATGACAAAAAGAGATCCCGGCCCTGGGGCCGGGATTTTTCGTCGGTTCCACATGGGATTTCAGTCGAGGGCGCCCTTAATCCGGGAAGGCTCCAAGTCGTTCAGTACGACGGCCGGGTTGTCCGTGAACAATCGCGCCGCGCCTTCTTTGCCGTACCTCGCCTCTGCAACCCCCACCGCCGACATGTATGCCTCGAGCTTGTCCGGGGTGTGGGCGTCAGTCGCGCAGATCTGGCACAGGCCCTCGTCAAGCATCGAAAGCGCCGCCTCGAGCGCCACCGTTCCGCCCCTTCCTATGAGATCGCCCATGGAGACCTGGCCGAAGGCCCCCATCTCCTTTGCCTTCCTCATCGGCCCCAGGCCGTCCCACATGACCGAGTACCTCTCAGGGTGGGCGATGACCGGGACCAGCCCCTTGTCGACTATCCTTTCGACGCAACGATAGATTATCGATGCCCCCGTGGAATTGGAAAACTCGGTGAGCAGGTATCTTCCTCCAGCAAGGGTGAGGTCTTTCAGCCTGTCGCCCAATGCGTCTATGGCCTCGCCCCTCATGACGTTGAATTCGCATCCGAAGTGTACTTTCGCCCTTATGCCGATTTCCGATGCAGCATCGTTTAGCTGCCTTACGGCCCTTTTGATGTGGGCTTTGTCGTCCACCGCCCACGAATGGGGGGTGGCTATCACGTCGGTGACTCCGTGCATCTCGGACTTGGCCAGCATTGTGAGGGCCTCGTCGATGTCCATCGCGCCGTCGTCCATCCCCTGCAATATGTGTATATGGATGTCTATCATCTAAACCTCCGCATGGGATGAATCTACCATATGGGCGCACTTTTTTCATTCCTGCGCTCGTAGATGGGGACCTCCCCCGGAACCGAAAATGGTCGCAAGGAGGTGATAAGATGCCTTTAACTAGGTTCGTGACGCTTTTATTGCTGTCTTCATTGCTTTTGATCCCCCTGCCTTTGAGCTCTTCCGGGAACGTTCCGGACGGCACGGCGCCCTTAGCCGTGCTGGACCGCATAGAGGAGGACATGGCGGTGGTCGTGCTCGAGGACGGGTCATTCGTCGTCCTCCCGGCGTCCCTTCTGCCTGTTGAGGCGGCCGAGGGGGCATGCCTTAGGCTGTCAATGGCGAAGGACGATACGGCAAGAGGTTCCCTGGAGAAGTCCGTCGCCTCGGACATCCTTTCCATGCAGGGGGCGCCCCGTTAGCAGCCGCTGCATTTCCGTTGTATTATTGAATCGTGGGCTTAAGGGGGTGGGCAAGGCTGTGCGAGTAGGTCCTTATATTGTAAAGCAGGTTATCTACAGGGCCGCCCTGGCGATCGTCGCCGCCCTTGCTATAGCCTCATCCATTGCCGGGACCCTGGCGCCTTGCGCCGGCGCCGCAGATGCAAGGCTGCTGGAGATAACATTCATAGACGTCGGGCAGGGAGACAGCATCCTGATAAAGTCGCCTGACGGCAGGTTCATGCTCATCGACGCAGGGGAGTACAAGAACGTAGGCGCGGTAATGGGCGCCCTCAGGGACGAGGGGGTGGCCAGGCTGGATTACATCGTGGCCACGCATCCTCATTCCGACCACATCGGAGGCCTCTCGAAGGTGATCGAGAGCGTGCCGGTCAACGCGGTATATGACATCGGACGGACCCATACTACCAGCTCATACAGGTACTACCTTGAAGCCGTCAGGAAAAGTCCGGCCAAGTTCTACCTCGCAAGGCCAGGAGTCACTTTCAAGCTGGGAGCATCGGTCGCTCTGAGCTTCCTGTGGCCTCACGACAAGATGCCGTCGGACCTGAACGATTCATCCGCGATGTTGCTTCTGAGATACCTTGATTTCGACGCTCTTCTGCCGGCGGACACAGGAATCGAGCAGGAGCTGGAGATAGTGAAAGCTGGCAGGGTGCCGGAAGTGGAGCTGTACAAGGTGTCGCATCACGGCAGCAGGCACTCCAATTCGAGGGAGATGCTGGCCGCGGCATCCCCTAAGATAGCTGTCATACAGGTGGGGGCCGGGAACGACTACGGCTATCCGCAGGCAGCGGCCCTGGACAAGATCAAGGCGGCCGGAGCCCAGATATTCCGCACTGACAAGGACGGCACAGTGAAAGTAACAAGCGACGGGACGAACTGGTGGGTCTCGACCGAAAACGGCAGGAGCCTTAAGGGAGACACCAGGGGATCCATCGGTGCCGACTCGCAGTCCGCCTTAAGGACGCTGGTAGGGAGCGTAAATTCCACAGTGTTCCATTTCTCAGGCTGCGAATCGGTGGCGGGCATCTCCAAGGCGAACCTTGTGACCTACCAGGACCGCGAAGAGGCGATCGCAAAGGGCAAAAGGCCCTGCAAGATATGCAATCCTTGATGGAGGCGATAGTATGAAGGTCAGATTCTCAGTAGATCGGATCGAAGAGGGCAGCTATGTCCTCGTCGGAAGCGACGATCCCGCTCAAACGGTAGTCTGGCCGGTCGAAGCCATGCCCGAAATACTCTCGGAGGGAGACATAGTGACTTTGACTGTGGAGGTGGACAGGATCGGCAGGCTCGAAGAGGAGCGCAAGCTCAAAGAGCTTATAGAGAGCCTCCTTTCGCGCTCATAGGCATAACCGTAACAACACATGGGACTTAAGCGGCGAAGGAGCGGTGGACATGAACTGCGCAAATAAGCTGCACCCCCAAAGTGGTTCATCGCTGCGAATGCGGCGGTGGATGCAGGCTCAGCTACCAAAGAAGAAAGCGCCCCTTCACGGGCGCTTTCGCAGCGCTTTTGTATCTCCGGATGAATTAAGCCAGCCTTGTCCGCGGACTTGATCGTATTGCCTTATTTTACGCCCCTTAGCGTGAGGATTATCTCGAACGGCTTCAACTCTGTGGGATACTGATAGTACCTCGACATGAAGCCGTCCTCTGGCCTGAAGTATGCATCTGCCATGAAGAAGCCGTCCTTGAAATGTATCTCCCTGGCAAGCCCCAGCTCCCCCAGGTCTACCATGTCTCCGGCCTTTACTAGGGAGCCTATCTCCTCGTCCCGGAAATAGACGTCATCCTTCTCGATGTAGGGGAAGGCTTCCGTCGGCATCCATACCATGAGCCCGTCGGTGCACATCTCGGAGACCACCCTGTCGCCGGTCGAATTGCCCAGCTCCTCAGACTCCAGGAACTGTGACATGTACGCCCATGAGCCGTAGTTCTCCTCAGGGTAGAACGTCATGATGCCCGTCGCCCTGCTGCCGTCCCCCCATACCACGATCATGTCGTAGGAGATCTCCATCCCCACCTTAAGGCCTGTGAAGCCGAAGTCCAGCCATGGGGCGTAGTACTCCTCCGCCTTGTAGAACATATAGGATGTCCCGCCCATGTAGTTGTCCTGGTCGTCGTACACATAGTCGTCTCGCTGCAGCATGAGGCCGTCAGCCGTATCGTAGTACAGCTCCGTGTCGGTGCTTCCGTCTGAGCTGGTGACGGCTGCGTACCATGCCTCGCCCGTCTCATTGTAGGCTGTCATATGCTCGAATGTGCCGCGTTTGAGCACTCCGTATGCGGTCTCTGGCTTTTTGTCGCCGTCGACGCCCTTGACGTTCACCCAGAACTCGCCGGCCCCCGGAAAGTCGATCACGTAATACTGCTGGGCGAATTCGGAAAGGACGCCATCCTCGTCGAAGCTGGCCAGGTAGCAGTTGGTCACGACATGCTCGAAGCCCTTGCCGACTACGTCGTAAACCAGAACAGCGCTGTCTACCACCTCGTTGTCCTTGTCATAGTAGTAGACGTCATAGAAGTACCTGTATCCGGTCATGAGCCAGGACGGGGAGGAGAGCTGCCCCAGTTCCGGGGAAAGCCCTATTAGGGCCTCTACGTGCCCGCTCGGGAAAGGTTCCGGCTCCGTCGCCGCAGCATATCCCGCCATTGAAAAAACGATCGCCAAGGCCACTGCGGCCGATGCAAACTTCATGCTCTTCATAAGACACCTCCATGCGCCTGTGCTGCCTGAATTTGCCGCTTCTTGTTGCCAGAGCCACTATCTAGTACCCTCATAGACCAGCGTCGTCACATAAGGCTCGGAATCCGACGCAGCCTTGATATATCTTACCATGAGGCCGTCCTTCCGCCTGAAGGCCACAGACGCGGCCGAGGTGCCGTCATAGAACAGGATCTCGTAAGCGTCGCCGCCTTCCACGACGGCCGGCCCTTTTGCCGCCACCTTCGCCTGCGTATGCCCGTCGTAGAAGTAGGTGATGCCATCCACAAGGCCGTCTGCCCTGCCTCCGGGCAGGCAGAACATAAGCCCGTCCAAGGAGAACTCCGACACGACGAAGGGCCTTTCTCCGGCCTTGGCCCCGTCGACGAACCTCTCTTCATGCATCCTCAACCAGCTGCCATGGTTCTCCACTACAGTGTAAAGCATGTTCCCCGTCTCAGCCCTGCCGTCCTGGTATTCCAGCTTGAACCGGTACTCCAGCGCCGAACCCTCTTTTAGGGAAGCAAAACCCGAGCCCATCCACGGCGCCTCATACACCGCATAGTCGCTGTACTGCACCGCGGCGCCTCCTATGTAGTCCCCGGTCGGCCCGTATACGTAGATGTCGAAGAGCAGCGCCAGCCCGTTCTTCCTGCCGTAGTAGATGTCCACGGCGGTGCTCCCGCCGTCCGCGTCCTCGACTTCCACCGTTGTGACCCATGCCCGTCCATCCGGGTCATACTGGACCAGGTTCTCGAATACGCCAATGCGGAATAGGCCAGATGCCGGGGCAGGGGCGGTCTGGTCAGCAATCGCCGAGGGGCTGATCCACGCCTCCCCTATTCCGGGGAAGTCCACTGCGTAGCCCTCGTGCTCAAGCCCTAGAATCCTGCCCTCTTCGTCCAGCGGCGCTGCGGCGCTGGAGCTCAGGACGTATCCCTCCCCCTTCCCCAATATGTCTATGACAAGCAGTTCCCTGTCCAGCACGGCATCGTCGGGGCCGTAGTAGTAGGAGCCTGTAGCCGGGAAGGAGCCATTCCGGGGCGGCTAGCCCCTTCAGTGTCGGTATTGCGTCGGCCAGCACTGCGTTGTATGGGTTCGGGGCCGGAAGCGGAGAAGGCGCGGCGAGGCCCGCCTGGCCGACCGCCAGGATCGTCATCAAGGCTGCCGCAAGCGCGAAGCTCAGGGCGCCCCTTCGCGCAAATCCCGGCGTCCTCATCCTCACAGGGGAGCTCTTCCTCATTTGACCGACACCAGGGTGAAGACCACTTCTGGGATGCGCTCGGAAAGCGGCTTCTGGTGCAGGCTCACCATGTAGCCGGTCTTAAGCGAATACCTGCATTCGGTCTGCACGGCCCTGTCTATGAACAGCAAGGACCTGACCTCGCCGAAGTCCTTGTCCTGGCTGATGCCCATCGCCTTGACGGTCGACGACGTGAGGTCCTCCTCGAACAGGGTCTCGCCGTCCTTGAAGCCTTTGAGAAGGTCCGTAGGCAGCCATAGGAGGTTGATGTCGCCCCCCGAGGTGGTGGATATGGTCTGCCCTGTGAACCTGGCTCCCGACGGGTCGGTGTTCACCTTCTCGAGCACGGCCCAGGTGCCGTTGTTCTCCAGGACCTTGAATTCGAGCGCCTGCTCCTCGGCCTTGCCGCCCATGATATATATCGCCTTGTATGTGAGCTTGGTGTCGGTGGCAAGCCCCTCTACGTTGACGCCGTACCAGGGCGTGAAGGCGAACCTCGTGCCTAGATACGTTATGACTGTCTGGGCGGCGTCCTTGCCCGACTTGTCGAAGAGCACCATGTCAACCAGAAGCAGAAGCCCCGTCTCCCTGTCGTAGGCCATCGTCCTTTTGGCCGTCGACGATTCGAACGAGAACACCGCTACGTCGTACTTCGTCCCGCCCAGCGAGATGGAGGTAAAGTAAATGAGGTCGGACTTCTCCTTAGGAAGCACCCCCTGCCTGAACAGGCCCGGACTGATCCAATACCTTCCTATGGCAGGGTGGTCGACGAATGTCGACGAGTATACCAGCCCCAGCGGAAGCCCGGAGACTTCTTCCGACGTGGAAAGGGCGCTCGCCACGTAGGAATCCTTCACGTCCACTATGTCGTAGATGAGGAAGCCGGATTCGTCCTTCGCCGGGTCGGTGAAATCCTCGTTGGAAATCTTGTATACCACACGTGTGCCGGCTGCCATCCAGTCGGGCGGCTTCAAGCCCCCCAGCTCGGTGAAGTAGCCCAGTATCGAACGGCTCAGGTTGTCCGGGTTCGGCGACGGCGCGGCCGAGGCCGGCATGGCCGAAACGAGCAGGACGGCCGCAATTAAAGTCGCGAATAATCTCCTGTCCACTGCAATTCTCCTTCCAGAAAGGCATAACCGCACTTATAATGTTAATTATATAACAAACCGGCATATGGCGCCCTGCCGTGTGAAGGGGTGGAAGCTCTGCTAGCCGATTATCACATTCACATAGAAAACGGCCGGCTCGACCCCGGCTATCTAGCCCTTTACAGGAAGAATGCGCTTGATGCCGGCCTTGCCGGTTTCGGCATATCTGAGCACCTGCACAACCTGGACGAAGGGCCGAGGCTGCTGAAAAGGCCGGTGCCCGAAGGCGTCTCCTCCCTGGGCTGGGACACAGAGCAATACATCTGCACTGTCAGGGAATCCGGGTTCGCGGTCGGCCTCGAGGCCGATTACATTCCCGAATCAGAGAACGAATTGCGGGACTATCTTATCTCGCACGACTTCGATTACGTGATCGGTTCAGTCCACTGGCTGGGTGACTGGGTGTTCGACCTGTCCTGCGAGCTTTGGGGCGGCGTGGACGTAGAAGGCGCCTGGCTAAGGTACTTCAAGGCCGCCGTGAGGGCGGTGAGGACCGGAATGTTCGACATCTTCGGGCATCCGGACGTGATCAAAGTCTTCGGTATTAAGCCGGGCGCTGCGTTCGAGGAAGAGCTGGAGCGCCTTTACGAGGAGCTTGCTGCCGCCGCGGCGCAGACGGGCACCTGCCTTGAGGTATCGTCTGCTGGCCTGAGGAAGCCGTGCGGCGAGCCCTATCCGGACATCAGGCTGCTGAAGGCGGCCAAGAGGGCGGGAGCTTGCATCAGCTTCGGGTCGGACGCACATTTCCCTGAGCATGTCGCCTACCGATTCGACAGGTTGACCGAGCATGCCAGGTCGGCGGGCTTCGAAGAGGCGGCCGTGCTGGTAGGCGGCGTGATGGAGCAGAGGGCCTTCTAGGAAGGGGTGTTCCTTCTTTGGCTAACCCTTTTATAAACAGGGACTTCGCCTTGCTCGCAGTAGGGCAGTTCGTCTCCTCGATAGGGGACAACATCCACAGGGTCGCCCTGGTCTGGTGGGTGTACAACGTAACCGGCTCCCCCTCGCTCACTGGGCTCCTTTCGCTTGCGTCCATGATACCGTCGATAGTCCTTTCGCCCTACATGGGCGTCCTCGCCGACAGGTGGGACAGGCGAAGGGTCGTCTACGGGATGGACTACGCAAGGGGCGCCATCATCGCCGCCGTCGCGGCCCTCTCGTTCGCAGGCAGGCTCGAGATATGGCACATCGTGGCATCCTCTGTGCTGGTCAGCGCGTGCTCATCCCTGTTCAACCCGGCGGTCACGGCCATGATGCCCGGGCTTGTCGGAATGGACAACATGCAGCGGGCCCAGGGTTCGTTCCAGACGCTCATGGGCCTCGTCGGCATAATCGGGCCGGCGCTGGGCGGCGCGCTGGTTGCATGGGCCGGCTATTCGGCCGCATTCCTCATCAATGCCATATCCTTCGCGCTGTCTGCCGTTTCGGAGATGTTCATCAGGTACCGGACGGTCCCGCATAGATCTGACAAGGGGAACTTCGCCCAGATGGCCGATGCGATGAAATACATCTTCGGAATGCCTACGATACTAGGTGTCCTTCTTATCTTCGCCATGATGAACTTCTCCCTAGCCCATCTCGGCAGCGTGACCATCCCATACCTCGTAAAGGACGTGCTGGGAAGGGGCTCCAGGGAGCTCGGGCTAACCATGACATCAATTAGCGTAGGCGGGATATCAGGCTCGATGCTCATGAGCGCGGTGAAGAATCCGAAGCGGCGCTCTACGGCCATATCGATAGGCGGCGCCGTCATGGGAGGGTTCCTCCTTTCCTGGCCGATGATCCCCCGCATCTACTGGCTTTACACGATGCTCGCCGCCATGGGGTTCTCCGCCTCGATAATCAACATCAACGCAGGGGTCGTGTTCGTCAAGGTCTCCCCCGACGACATGTTGGGCAAGCTGAGCGCGTTCATGAATACGGCAAGCAGCTTCATGGCCCCTATTGGGCTTTCGCTGTTCAGCATCGTCGCCGGAGCCGACCGGGGGCTCGTCTTCTATTTCCCGGTGGTTTCGGGCGTCCTAATCCTCGCTTCCACATTGGGCCTTTTCGCAATTAAAGGTTATAGGGACCTGTAGGTAGAATAGATACCTGGAAGGAAAAGATCCTAAGCACAAGGAGCTTGGCGTTTGGCATCCAACCCTTTAATCAACAGGGACTTCACCCTGCTGGCCGCCGGCCAGTTCACATCCATGATCGGAGACAGCATCCATCAGGTGGCGCTCATCTGGTGGCTGTATAACGTCACGGGTTCGCCCAGCGCGACCGGCCTGCTCACCATGGCCGCGATGATACCGGCCCTCGTACTAGGCCCCTACATGGGCGTCCTGGCAGACAAGCTGGACCGCAGGAGGATCGTCTTCCTGATGGACTTCTGCCGCGCGGCGGTAATCGGCACGGTGGCCGTCCTTGCCTTCTTCGACAGGCTCGAGATCTGGCACATGGTGCTGTCCAGCATACTCATCAGCATCATATCCTCCTTCTTCAACCCGGCGGCCTCGGCCATGGTACCGAAACTGGTAGGGTTGGACAACCTGCAGCGGGCGCACAGCGTCACCCAAGCGCTGGCCGGCATGGTGGGAATATTCGGCCCGGCTTTGGGAGGCCTTCTCGTCTCGGCCTTCGGCTATGCGACAGCGTTCCTTGTGAATGCCGCAGCCCTGTTCTTCTCAGGCGTCTCGGAGATGTTCATAAGGTACGAGCATACGCCCCCGGAGGCGGCCGAGGGGAACATCGGGGCGCTCATGAAGGCGGTCAGGTTCACGTTCGGCATGCCGACCATACTGGGCATACTGCTCATTTTCGGGATCATGAACTTCGCGCTGGCGCCGCTTGGCAACATCACCGTCCCGTACATAATAAAAGACAGGCTCGGTTACGGTGCGACCCAGCTGGGGCTGGTGATGACGTTCCTTAGCATAGGAAGCATATTGGGGTCGCTCCTGATGGGGGCGGTCAAGAACCCGAAGAGGCGGTCCCGCATGATGGTGATGGCGGGGGTAACAATAGGGCTCGCCCTGACGTCCTGGCTGGTAAAGCCGACATTGTGGTGGTTCTATACAATATCTGCGGTATCGGGCTTCATGATGGTGATCATAAACATAAACGCGGGAGTGCTCCTCATGACGGTGTCGCCCGACGACATGAGGGGCAAGATGACGGCATTCACCCACTTCGTGGTCTCCTTCATGTCCCCTTTGAGCCTTGCCATATTCAGCATGGTGGCAAGGAGAGACGCCGGGCTGGTCTTCTACTTCCCCGCCGTGACAGGCGTCATAATAGCGCTGGCTTCCTTGGGCCTGAACCTGGTGAAGGGCTTCAGGCAGCTCTGACGTCTTTTGCCTGCCGTTCGTGAATGAAAGGGGCCTACGCCTTCCTTCCGCCGTGCCTGTAGGGCCTCGTCTCGTTGTACTTCGCCTTCATCTCAAGGGCAGCGTCTATGTCTATTGCGTACATACCGCAGAAATCCAGGATCCTGATTATGCAGTCGGCCAGTTCAATCGGTATGCCCTCGGGCTTTCCGTCCTTTTCGTAGACCTCGCCGTAGCCCCGCCCGTCCCTGTACTCCTCGAGGGCCTCGGACAGCTCCGAATGGCAGAGGGCGAGCACCTCCGGGAAGGGCTTCTCCCTCTCCCACCAGCCGTGCTCCCTTGCGGTCCTGTTCAGCCTGCCGGCAAGCTCGTTTAGCATCTTCAACGCCTCCTTCTGTATCCCAGCTTCGCGGAAAGAGCCGCGGCGCGCCTTCCTATTACGGGTATGGCCTCGAGCTCCTCCGGACTCATCCCTCCCAAGAACAGGATCGCCGCCATATAGAACAGGCCTCCTAGCGCAATGGTAGGCAGGGCTGACAGCCTGCTGTGGCCCATGGCCCTGTCGACAATGCCGTGGGAGAGCAGGACGACTGCGCCCATAGCGGCCGAGGATAGCGCCGGCCTCCAGAAAGCCCTGGCGTATCCCACCTTGATGCCAAGCCTCTTCTCCAGCTGCACGAGGTTCAGCACCACAGTGACGAGCGAACCGGCTACCGTGCTCACGGCGGCGCCCCTCACGTTCAGCCCGGGCAGCGACGTCAGGTAGAACTCGAGCGCGACCTTCACCATGATGCCTATTATCGCGCTCCTGAACGGGTCCAAGACGTGCCCCATGCCGCTTAGTATCGACGAGCTGGTCTGCTGCAGGCATAGGAAGGCCGTCGCCATGGACAGGGCCGCCAGGACCGGGCCCACCTCGGGCTTCCCGAACAGGAGCCCCGTTATCGGGGACGCCAGGACAAGAAGTCCGATCGAAGCGGGGAACGCGATCAGGCTGGTCAACTTGAGGACATAGATCGCCCTTTCCCTGATCGCTTCCTTGTCGCCCCTGGCGTTGGCCTCCGAGACCGACGGCACCGTGGCCGAGGCGAGGCCCGCTATTATGGCGGTGGGGAAATAGGCGATCGGAAAAGCCATGCCGTTATACTGCCCGTAAAGGGCGGTCGCCTCGCTGGCCTTGAACCCCGCAGCTGCAAGCCTTCCGGGGACTATGGCCGCATCTATGAGGCTCTTTATGGAAGCCAGCGAATTGGTGAGCGCCACAGGGACCGAAAGCTGAAGTATCCTGCCGGCTATTACAGTGCCCTTCTCTGCCTTGGAGCCTCCTTCGGGTATCGAATACTCCGGCTTTCCCTTCATGAGGAAATAGGCGGAGACTATGAAGGCGAGGCCTACAAGGCCGCCGATTGCAGCACCCCCAGCGGCTCCCCCCGCGGCGAACTCCACTCCCCTAGGAAGCAGCAGGAAGGCCGCAAGGAGCATGAACCCGACCCTCGCCAGCTGCTCTGTCACCTGCGATATCGCAGACGGGGCCATCTTCTGCACACCCTGGAAGTAGCCCCTCATCGCCGACATCACGGTCATGAACGCCAGCGAGGGGGAGATGGCCCTCAACGGCAGGACCGCCCTGGGGTCGTGGTAGACCCTGTCCGCGATGTAGGGGGCCAAGATGAAGAGCGCGAGGCTTGCGCCGACGCCGCTCGCCGCCATCATGACTACCGAGACTCTCAGGACCTTCCTGGCGCCGGCGCCGTCGGACACCGCCTTCCTCTCGGCTATGAGCTTGGAAATCGCAAGGGGAATGCCCGCCACAGATATGGAAAGCAGGAAGAAATATATCGGGTTGGCCATCTCGAAGAGCCCGACGCCCTCGTCGCCTAGCATCCCGGCCAAGGGAATCCTGTACACCGCCCCCAGCAGCCTTGCGAATAGGCTGGCGCCGGCTAGTATTGCAGCGCCTCTGAACAGCTTGGCCTTCGAGCCTTCCTTCCTCGGGGAATCCATCAAACCACCTCTGAAAACCGGATAAGGAAATTATACAGCTAAAATGCCGTCAGGTCTCCGGCGGCCTTTTTAATATGACCTTGAAATTATTCGAAAAAGGGAATATATACTATCATTATGAGCTGACCTATCAGGAGGACTTCGATGTATACGGCGCTTCAGGTTGGCCTCAACCTCTTCTCCATCATAGTGCTCGTCATAATCGTCATGGACTTGAAGTACCAGGACGAGCTTCGCTCCGTGAACCAGGAGCATTACGTGAAGTTCATATGCTCCCTCATGCTCGTTCTCATACTGGAGGCGCTTGCCTGGGTCTGCGACGGCAGGGCGGGCATCGCGAACAAGTTCTTCAACGAATGGGTGAATGCGGTATACTTCGCCGCTGACGTTCTCCCCACCTATTTCTGGGCGGCTTACGTCAACTACAGCGTCTACGGAAGGACCCTCGCTGCAAAAAGGCTTGACGCGCTGCTGATGGTCCCTGCCATAATAAACCTGGTCCTCAGCCTGGCGAGCCCCTTCAACGGGTGGATGTTCTACGTGGACGAGGCCAACGTCTACCACAGGGGCGAGCATTTCTACCTTATCGTGATAATCCTTGCGGCCTACATCCTGTATTCGACCGTCACCGTGATGATGAACAAGAAGCACCTCAACAGGAGGACATACCTGAGCCTGCTGCTGTTCCACATCCTGCCTGTCATAGGCGGGGCGATGCAGGGCTTCTTCTACGGTATGCCTTCATTGTGGTCTGCCTCTACGCTCATGGTCCTCGTTATCCACCTCAACATCCAGAGGAACAAGCTCGGAGCGGACCCTCTCACCGGGATATCCAACCGCCGGGACATAGACAGCTACATCAAGGACCGGATCAGGGAGGCCGCGGGATCGTCGTCGTTCTCGGGAATCTTCATTGACATAGACAACTTCAAGAGCATAAACGACACCCACGGCCATGTTATGGGCGACCGGGCGCTCCAGCTGACGGCCGACCTGCTGAGGAGGAGCACCAGGAAGGACGACTTCATCGCCAGGTACGGCGGCGACGAGTTCCTAGTCATCCTGCCCAGGCTGGACGACCCTTCTTTGCTGGAGAAGACGGTGGCAAGGATTAGGGAGGAGTTCGACAGGTGGAACAAGCTGGGCCTTTTGCCCTTCAGCCTAAGCATCAGCGTAGGAAGCCAGGTCTACGACAGGAAATCGGGCATGAACCAGGAGCAGTTCATAAGGCGCCTGGACGAGCTCATGTACGAGAGCAGGCACGGCATATAGAAGAGGCTGCGCCCCTTGACAGCGCAGCCTCTTGCCTGCATACGGAGAAATCCGCCTATCTTAAGAAGAAAGCGCCGCCAACGCCCCAGTTGTCAGCCCTCTGGGGCGTTTCCGAACGGCTCTCATGGGATACGATGTAATCATGGACCTCCCTTGCGCTCAACCTCCCGTCGCCGTTGCTGTCTGCGTTAACCAGGGTGTTAGCGGGCGTCCTGCCGGATATCGCGCTTATCATGTGGTAGTTGTACTCGCCGTGGTTGTAATACTTCCCGTTGTAAAGCTCGTTCTCGTTGTCCGACCTGTGGGCGTTTTCGGTCGGCATGCAGGCCGAAGACGCGAAGCCCCTCTGGGCGTTGAGGTTGTCGATGAAGCCGCCGCTCCTGCACTGCTGCATGAATACCGCCCTTTGCTTATACTGGAGGGCGTCGAGCCTGGCAGCGAAGGTGGAGTCGTAGTATGCCCCGTCGGTAAGGCAGAAGTAGGCAGTGTTGCCTCCTCCCCCGTGGTCGAATACCCAGACGAGAAGGCTGTCGTTTGCGCCCATCTTGCTTACGCCGATCGACTGGTCTCCGTCCTTCATCCCGGCTAGCACCCTGTCCACCCACGCAATGCTTGCCGGGAAATCGGTCACCGTTTCAGGATGCCTGTATGCCGGATTCTCGGAGGTGAAATCGAAGCCGTCCCCGTAGAGGACGTAGATCCTCTCTTTCGTATAGCCCAGCGCAAGAAGGGTTTTGTACAGCCATACCGTGTCGTTCCAGAACTCGTCGTAGCCGCTTTGTGCGACATCCCCGCATATGAGCAGCGCATAATCTTTCGGCAAAAGCGAGCCCGGGGAAATCACGATGTCCTTCAAATTCCATGTCGCGCGCAGGTCAACTGCCTTCACGGCGTCGAGGTCGGGCTTTATCGTGAATATGCTGTCCTCCTTAGGGGACAGCACCTTTATCCCGTCCTCCCTGACTATTATCCCCCTGGGGTCCTCGGCTGTTATCTCTATGGGCTTCCAGTTGAGCTTCATGGATGAGTCGAAAAGCCTTATCTTCCCGCCTGCGCCGTCAAGCACATACAAGTTGCCCGCGGAGAAATGCATGGCGACCGGCTTGTCACCTGGCGACCAGGCCTGGGAAACGGCCCTGTTCGCAGCCGGGTCTATCGTGAAAATCGAGCTCGAGTACCCTGCTGACAGGGCTGCGAATATGTGCCTGCCGTCGAAAGCCACGCTCATCAGCTCCCCGGATCTGAGG
>JAGOKM010000021.1 GCA_017994615.1 Bacillota bacterium
CGGGTACATTGCGGCCAGGGCTTTGCTTCTATGGCTGATCCTGTGCTTCTCGTTTGAGCCAAGCTCCGCGAACGACCTGCTGTAACCTTGCGGCACGAAAACCGGGTCGTATCCGAACCCGTTTTCGCCTCGGGGTTCGAAGGCTATGCTGCCTTCACAAACCCCCTCCGTTACCGCAAGAAGCTTTCCTGGAAGTGCGAGGGCAACGGCGCAGACGAACCTCGCAGACCTCTTGCCTTCAGGTACGTCCTTCATGTTTCTCAGAAGTAGCATATACCTTCCACGGTCGTCCATCGCGGAGTCGCCTCCGTACCTTGCCGTACGGACGCCGGGTTCCCCTCCGAGAGCATCTACTACCAGCCCGCTGTCGTCAGCCAGGGCAAGCATGCCTGAGTGGTTTGCGGCCACCATGGCCTTGATAGAGGCGTTGTCGGCGAAAGTCGAGCCTGCTTCCTCCGGCATCGCCATATTGGGGAAGTCGCGGTTCCATTTGATGCTGTACTTCCCGCCGAGCAGCCTCGATATTTCCTTCACCTTCCCTGCGTTTCCCGTAGAGACGAATATCTCCCTTGTCATCTCTTCCCTATCCTGTCAGAGAGGTCCTTGCCTAGCGCTTTCTTCTGTTCCCTTATCATGGCCTCTATGCCTCTGGATGCCAGTTTCACCAGCTTGTCGGCCACATACCCGCTGAACGGCTCCCCCTCGGCCGTACCTTGCAGCTCCACTATCCCTCCAGAGCCTGTCATGACAAGGTTCAGGTCCACATCTGCAATAGAGTCTTCGTCATAGGCAAGGTCCAAAAGGAGCTTGCCGTCGACTATCCCGCAGCTTATTGCGCCTATCCAGTCTTTGATGGGCAAAGGGGCCCCCTTCCATCTTTCGTCTGCCGCCAATGCGTCCACTAGGGCAAGGAAAGCACCGTTGATAGATGCGGTCCTCGTGCCGCCGTCTGCTTCTATCACATCGCAGTCGATCAGGATGCTGGTTTCACCAAGCGCCTCAAGGTCCGTAACAGCCCTCAGGGACCTGCCGATAAGCCGTTGTATCTCATGGGTCCTGCCGCCAGTTTTCAGGGTCGTTCGCTCCCTGATTACTCGCTGCTTCGATGATCTCGGGAGCATCGAGTACTCTGCTGTGACCCATCCCTTGCCCGTGCCCTTGACATGCGGCGGTACCTTGTCTTCGATGGTAGCGGTACAGAGCACCCTTGTGTGCCCCATCTCAATCAGGACTGAACCGGGGCAGGAGCTTATGAACCCCCTTGTGAACCTCGGGGATCTCATCTTGCTGTTCGTTCTTCCGTCCGACCTAGGCATACGCTCACAGCCTTTCTATTTCATCGATCCCGGCCCTTCCGAAACGGCGGAAGGGTCCGGCGGTTTGACAGCTTCCTCTGCCCAGGGCCTTTGCAAGTACAGCCCAGGCCAGGCTGAGGACGGCTCTGCGTAGTGCGGGACCATGGATGACTGGGTCAGCCCTTCTTTCATCAGAGCCCATTTCTCCTGGGCAGTGCCGCTGAAATAAGAGACGAGGCCGTCGAATATGCCCACGGCGGCCTTCGTCCTGAAGGCATCGTCCGCCAGCATGGAAGCATCATTGACGTTCGACAGGAACCCTACTTCTATAAGCACAGAGGGGGAGTATGTCTCCTTTATCATGTGGTATTCCTTCTTGAAAAGCCCCCTGTTGGCAAGCCCGATCCTGTCTACTAGTGACTTGTGTACAGCAGAGGCAAGTTCCCTGCTGAGCTCCTCATTGTTGAAGTAGAAAGTCTCGGTGCCGTTCGGGGTGGGCGAAATCACCGAGTTCGAATGAATGCAGATTATGGCGTCAGGAAGCAGTAGGTTTGCCATCCCGGAGCGTTCCAGCAGCTCCACTTTCACATCGGCCGAGCGGGTCATGACGACTACCGCTCCTTGTTCCTCCAGCATCCCCCTGAGTTTTAGGGCGATGTCAAGGTTGACCAGCTTCTCGATGATCGAGTTGCCGACTGCCCCCCCGTCCTTTCCGCCATGGCCCGGATCCAGCAATATCAGCCTTCCGAAGAGGCCTGAGAGTTTCTCGGCCAATACAATCTCCAGGCCAGACCCGGCTAGCGTCGGTTCCCACGTGTGGCCGATGTACTTCTCAAGGTCGAACACGATCCTTGCGACACCTATCGTGTTCTGCCCCCTCCTCACCTTCCTTATGCCGCCTACAGCCACATCCTCCGAGCTCTGCGGGCCCTCGACGAAACCGGGCATGTCGACCACGATCCTGTCCGGCTCCCTCAAGCGGAAGACTTGCGCCTTCATCGGGCCGCTCGCCTCTATCGTAATCCGGCTGGTACCGTTCTCGCTCTCCAGGCGGTACCCAAGAATCTTATAACCCACGTCTATAATCACAGAACCTTCCGATGCGCTTTGCCTTTGCAGCGCGACCAGGCCGCTTGCCAGTCGGAGCACGCATTTGACGCCCTCATTCGTTTCCACCCAGCCGATGCTCCCCGTCTGCCCAAGGTCGGTTTTAGCGGCTTTCTCGCCGACAGTCCTTATGCCGGGGAACTCCATAAAATAGCAGCCGTCATCCTGCGGTACAAGTATGGGCTTCTGCGCCGGGCTGCTGAATCCGAATGTGAGCCTTTTGACGCCATTGTCGTCGAACACGGACAGCGACTCTACTCTCCCCCCGGATGACAGCACCAGCCTCCTGCCTTCGTTTTCAAGTGAAAGCGATGCCTCTTTATAGTCGAGGCCCGTTATCCTGAGCTTGATTCCGTTGTTGCCGTCGTCGGCGGCGTCGAGCCGTACGCCTTTCTCCGCAAGCGATGAGATTCCAAGGGGTAGGGCGGCGGACATCCCCGGAATCTTCATGGTGATTGCCCCATCATCGTCCATCAAGGCCGGGAGCCCTATGGCTTCTGCGAAGTCGATCTCCAGGGCGAGGGACCCTCTCACCACGGCCCTTGCTTCGGTCATCCTGTTGAGCAACGGAAGGAATGCGGAAGTGCCGTCGATAATCGGAATCCCCAACGACCTGCCTCCGATGTCCAGCTCCATATCCGTCCAAGGGTAGGGGCTCGGGTTGATGGCATATCCTTCGCCCTTCGGTTTGATGGTTTTATCAGGGATATGATTAGGGATGAGCACCCTCGCCCTAATTCCATCCGTAGTTGTTTTCAAGGCTGTCATCTGCTTCGTTGAATTAATAAGGTAACCTGTTAGACCGCCCCTTTCGGAGAAAGCGACCGCCTTGACCGTACCTGGGTATGAAACCTTTATAAGGCTCAGATCTGAAGGATCCTGATACACATATGCACCCGCCCCCTGCCTGGTCAGCTCCAGCACCACCCTCGCAACCCCGGGTTTGTTCATCGAAGCCCTGATCCTGGTGGCTTCAGGCGCAGTCACATCCATGCTCTGGGCAGGGTCCACTGTCGTCTCCGCCAGGTCTATGACCAGCCTGTCAGGAGAGGTCAGTATGAAGCTTACGATGCTTTGCGGCGCATGAGTGAGCTGAATCAGTAAAATGGTCGGGCCTGGTGCTTTTGACACGCCAAGGGATTTCAGTGAAGCCCTGGGGACTGCTATGGTTGCGGTTTTTGCCTTTCTGTCCGTAGTGAGCTTCACACCGAAGATATCTACATCGAGGAGAGGGAACGAGAGCTTTCCGTCAAGAAGCAAGATCGGCCCCGTCAGCGTCCTTCCTCCGAAATCCGTGCTCCCCTGTTTCAGCATTGATTGCCTTCCGCCCCAACCGAGCAGCATCCCGGCATCCGTAACCTCGCTGCCTAATCTGAGTGCCTTTATCATGTCGTCTACGAAGATATAGGCCCTCCCTTCCCCATCTGCCGGCAGGTTCCAGGAAGTCGTAAGGCCGAATCCTGTTACATCCAGCTTCCAGCTTTCATCAGGTGCCGACCGGACACTTGCCTGCAGAAAAGTGCATGTAATAAAAGCCGCGATGAAGGCCAGCGCGACATGCTTACGGCACATATGTGATTTCAGCAGCTTATGCATCAATAATATATTATATCGCAATATTGCTATAGAGAAGGAAGGGCTCCCATAAAGGAGCCCTTCCCCATCTCCCGGTCAATCTCAGGCCCTGCCGCTAAGCACGTCGCCCAACCTCTTGATTCCCTCTTTAATCTGCTCTTGAGTGGCGTTCGTGAAGTTGAGCCTCATCTCGTCTTTGCCCATAGACGGGTCGATATAGAAGGGGCTGCCAGGGATGTATGCCACCTTTGCCTTCTCAATGGCCGGCCTTAGCATCTCCTCCGAGTTTAATCCCTTCGGCAGCTTTGCCCAGAGGAAAAGCCCGCCCATCGGTTTGTTCCGCTTTGTGCCACGAGGGAAGCTTTCATCCATCGCCTTCAACATCAGGTCCCTCTTCGGCCTATATTCAGACACTATATCCTTGATGTGCTCGTAGAATCTCCCGCTTTCTATGAACTCGTAGACAGCCCTTTGTGCCAGGTTGTTGCTGCAAACGTCCGTGGTCTGCTTGCCGACCACCAGCTTGGCCATGATGTCCTTAGGGGCTATCGCATACCCGAGCCTGATGCCGGGCGAAACTGTCTTCGAGAAGCTGCTGGCATAGACAGCCGTTCCCCACTTGTCGAAGGAAGCCGTGGCTGGAATCTCCTCGCCCTCGAACCTCACCAGGCAGTAAGGGTCATCCTCAAGAAGGGGGACCCCCGCCTTGCCGCATGCCTCCATTATGTCCCGGCGCCTTTCCAAGGATGTGGTGATGCCGGTCGGGTTCTGGAAGTTGGGTATGATGTAAAGCATCTTCGGCCTGTGCTCTTTTATCTTGCGCTCAAGGTCTTCCGTTATAATGCCGTTATCGTCGGTGTCGACGCCAATTATCCTCGCCTCGTACATCTTGAAGACGTTCAGTGCCGCAAGGAACGTAGGGTTCTCGACCAGCACCACGTCGCCCTTGTCCAGAAGCGCCTTGGCCATGAGGTCGATGACCTGCTGCGCACCTGTAGTGAGCAGTACATTCTCCTTGGAAGCCATTATGCCGAACCTTGATGCGTCCTTCGCAAGCCTCTCCCTCAGCGGTGCGAAACCTTCAGTAGTGCCGTATTGGAGTATCTCCTTTCCGTATTTGGCAAGGAGCTCGTCGTTGAAGAGCTTCATTTCCTCCACCGGGAAAGACTGGGGCGAAGGGAACCCCCCACCGAACGATATGATGTCGCTGCCTTGGGTCAGCTTCAGGATCTCGCGGATTATGCTGGCCGATACGTTAGCCGTCCTTGAAGCAAACATCGCGGGGTCCAACAGTACCACTCCTTTCAGGGTATCGTTTATGCACTCTACCTTGAATTATACATTGTATACAGCCCCGGTGTTGTACTTTCGATGCACGTGAAAAGGGGCCGGTTATCCGGCCCCTTCTTCTTCAGTTGCCCTGCACCTTTTCTCTCGCCGCCCTGATTCCTTCGTTCAGGGCCTTGATGTTGTCCTCCACGGATGCCTTAGGGACCCTCTGCCTTACGGCGTCTTCAAGCTTTTCGGGGGAGACGAACTTGAAAAGCTCGTTTAATACGCCGAGGGCTACGATGTTGGCCGACAGGGGCCTTCCTGTGATTTCCTTTGATATCCTCGTTATTGGGAACTTGTAGCAATGCTTCGAGTCCGGCGCATTGGGCACAAGGTCCTCGTCGACGACGAGCTTCGCACCGGGCTTCAGGTTGCAGCCGTACTTGTCGCACGCTATGGGCGTCATGGCAAGGACGAAGTCGGGCGAGGACACCTTGGGGTAATCCACCTCGAAGTCGGAGAGAATGACCTCCGCCTTTGCCGCCCCTCCCCTTGCCTCGGGTCCGTAGCTCTGTGTCTGGACCGCCTCAAGGCCGTCCCTCATGGCAGCCTCGGCAAGAATAATACCGGCGGTTATAAGTCCCTGGCCCCCGGATCCTGAAAGCCTAAGTTCCTTCCTCATGGCTTCACACCCCCAGTTATCCTTCCGACCATCTCGTCGAACCTGTCCAGGTAGGTCGGGTCCTCTTTCTTGACGAACTCGCCGATTAGCGTCTTGCCCTCCCACTGCTCGGGCGGGAGCTTGGCTGCCGCGGTATTCAATATAGTGTTCTTCTTGAAGAGGTTCACCATGTCGACTGGTCCGCCCAGCTTATTGCGCCTTCCGTAGTAGGTCGGGCACTGAGTCATCACTTCCACGAAATTGAAGCCCTTGTGGGTGAGCGCATATTCGATGTACTGGGATATGTTGCGCGGATGCGCCGCGGTCGACCTTGCCACGTAGTTCGCCCCGCAAACCTCCACCAGCTTGCAGAGGTCGAAGTTCCTCTCCAGGTTTCCGTAAGGGGCCGTGGTGGCTATCATCGAAGTAGGAGTCATCGGGGAATACTGGCCGTTCGTCATGCCGTATATGTTGTTGTTCATGCAGATGAGCGTAATGTCCATATTGCGCCTCGCAGCATGGATGAGGTGGTTGCCTCCTATCGCTGATGCGTCCCCGTCCCCAGATACGACTATGACCTTGAGCCTCGGATTCGCCAGCTTTATCCCCGTGGCGAAGGCGATGGCCCTGCCGTGGGTGGTATGGAGGGTGTTGAAATCCAGATATCCGGGTAGCCGCGACGCGCAGCCGATGCCCGATACGACACAGATGTCGTCCTTGTTGACATCAAGCTTGGCCATGGTCCTCAGAAGTGCGTTCATCAACACGCCGTGGCCGCAGCCGGGGCACCAAATGTGGGGCATCTTCTCAGTCCTTAGGTAATCCCATGCTTCTCTGGCCATTACCAGGCCACCTCCTTCGCCAGGGTATCGAGGATCTCTTCAGGGGTCAGGGGGTCCCCGTCCACCCTGTTGTACGGGACCACCTTGCAGCGCCCCTTAGCCGACCTTTCTACTTCGAGTACAATCTGCCCCATGTTCATTTCGGGAACTATCACTTTCCTTACCTTCGAGCAGACTTCGCCAACAGCCTCCTCCGGGAACGGCCATATCGTCTTCAGCTGCAGGCTTCCGACCTTGATGCCCTTCTCGCGGGCCAGCGCCACAGCCCTTCTGGCCGACCTTGCGGTCGATCCGCACGATATGATCGCGTATTCGGCGTCGTCCATGCTGTCGTACCTGAGGAACGTGATGTCCTTGGCAGCAGCAGCGACCTTCCTGTGTATCCTCCTGATCTTCTGGTCCACCTCTGCGGGCTTGGAGGTCGGGAACCCGGTCGCGTCATGGTAAAGCCCCGTCACATGGAACCTGTATCCTTCCCCATAAGAAGCCAGCGGCGGCACGTCACCCATGCTCGAGTCGTATGGGAGATACTTGTCAAGCCCCTTCTTGGGCTTCGGGCGCGACTGCACCATCGCATCGACTTCCTCCTGGGTCGGCACGAGTATCTTCTCCCTCATGTGGCCTATGATCTCATCCATCAGCAATATGACCGGCTGCCTTAGAGTCTCCGATATGTTGATGGCCTTTACTGTCATGTCGAATATCTCGGGCACCGTAGAAGGATAGAGCGATATCGCCGGCACGTCCCCGTGGGAGCCGTACTTGGCCTGCATCATGTCCCCTTGGGCCGTGTTTGTGGGAAGGCCCGTAGACGGGCCTGTCCTCTGGACGTTGACCACAAGGCAAGGGATCTCCGTGAAGGACGCGAAGCCTATGTTCTCCTGCTTGAGTGAAAACCCCGGACCCGAAGTCGCAGTCATGGATTTAGCCCCTGCCAGCGACGCGCCCGCTATTGCGGCCATGGATGCTATCTCGTCCTCCATCTGTATGAACTTACCATCAAGCTTCGGAAGCATCTCCGACATCTGCTCCGCGATCTCCGTCGAAGGGGTTATCGGGTAACCTGCGAAGAACCTAACGCCCGCCATGGCTGCGGCCAGTGCGCATGCTTCGTTGCCCTGCATCAGCCTAAGTCTGTCGGCCAAGTCACTCACCATCCTTCTTCTCCCATCTCAGGGCCACTACTTTGACAGCGAGGTCGGGGCATATGGTTTCACAAGTCTGACACTTGATGCAATCCTCCGGGCGAGCTACGAAAGCCTTGCCCCATTCGTCTCCTTCGAGCACTTTCTTAGGGCACAGGGCGTAGCACAGACCGCACGCCTTGCACCATTTCTGGTTGATTTCAACCGGCAACCGCCCTTCTTTCTCTGGGCACATAGGCTTTACCTCCGTATATCATATTTGAGTCTCTGTCACACGAATATCGTCTGCTCGCGCCTGGCCCCTACGGATACAAGCTTTATCTTCGCCCCTATGAACTCCTCCACCTTCATCAGGTACTCCTTTGCCTCTTTAGGGAGCCCATCCCAGGTCCTGACGTCCGTGGTTTGCGCCTGCCATCCGGGCATGGTGATGTAAACCGGCTCAGCCCTGGCCATGAGGTACGCCGCAGGCACCGTAGCCGTCCTGAACCTGCTGCCGTCGGGCCTTGTGACGTCGTATGCCACACACATCTTGAGCTCTTTGAACCCGTCCAGAACATCCAGCTTGGTTATGGCAACGGAGTTGAACCCCGAAAGCTGAGAAGCGTACCTCAGGGCAACAAGGTCCAGCCAGCCGCAGCGGCGCGGCCTTCCTGTCGTGACGCCGTACTCCCCGCCTATGTCCCTGAGCATCTTCCCTGTCTCGTCCTGCAACTCCGTCGGCATCGGCCCCTCTCCGACCGATGTGGAATATGCCTTGACTACCCCTACTACCTGGTCTATCTTCGACGGCGGGATGCCGGCCCCCGAGCATGCCCCTCCTGCTATGGGATTGGAGGAAGTCACGAACGGGTAGGTGCCCCAGTCCAGATCCCTCATGGCTCCCAGCTGCCCTTCGAGTATCATATCCCAGTTCTCGTCCAGGGCTTTCCTCATAAGGGAGAAGCTGTCGGTGATGAAAGGAGCGATGGCACGGCACGCAGGCTCCAGCGCAACCATCATCTCGCCGTAATCCAGCACAGGTTCGCCGTAAACGTGTTCGAGCATGCGGTTCGCCCTGTCCAGGTTCGTCTTCAGCCTGCGCTCGAAGTGCGCCCAGTCGAGCATCTCCCCGCACTGGATGCCCCATCTGGCCGATTTGTCCGCATATGCGGGCCCGATGCCCCTCAGCGTGGTTCCGATCTTCTCCTTTCCCGACAGCGAAGCGCGGTATTTCTCCTCCGCCTTATCCAATGCTACATGGTACGGGAGGACAAGGTGCGCCCTGTCGGATATCATGAGCTTGTCAAGTGGCACGTTGGCGGCCCTCACCTGGTCCATCTCCTTGAGCAGGGAGATGGGGTTTACGACCGTGCCGGTGCCGATAAGGCTGTAGGCCGAGGGATTGAAAATGCCCGAAGGTATCAGATGCATGCCGAACTTGCCGTATTGGTTTATAACGGTATGACCGGCATTGTCCCCGCCCTGGTAACGGATGACTAACTTCGCCTTGTCGGCAAGGTAGTCAACGACCTTGCCCTTGCCTTCGTCGCCCCACTGGGCGCCGAGGATTACCCACACTGACATAGAGCACCTCCGAAATCTGGCGATGTCGCCAATCGGCAACAACCAATAATTATTATATCATCCAGCAGTTTACTTTAGCCGGACTTCCCTGCCTGGATTATTATGGGACCAACAGCTGCAGCGCTCCGGGTACGACCTCATATTCCACAGGTAGGGTCCCGGGCAGTTCGCCGTCCATCTCGACGTAAAGAGGAAGCTTCGATTCGAGCCTCATCTTCCGGCCCCTGAAGGACACCACTTTGGGGTTCTCAAGGTGCCCTCCGTGATATATCCTTGGGATTTCCTTGAGCACCTCCCATACGTTCAGGTCCCCGATTATCACTGCGTCAAGCAGGCCGTCGAACGGGTCAGCCTTGGGCGTGAACATGATCCCGCCGCCGCAGTATGTGCCGTTTCCGGCAGTGACAACGGCCGCTTTGCCCTTGAATGCCTCGTTGCCGTCCACGACAAGCCTCACTTCCCTGTTCTTGTATGCGAACAGCGTCTTGATGCCTGCAAGCAGGTAGCCGGCCTTGCCACCGAGCACTTTGAAGGATTCGGCGCTCAAGATCGTCTCGCTTGTCAGCCCGGCGTTAGATGCGTTAAGGAACGCCCTGCTCTCAAGGGATCCGCTGGATCCTATGTAGCTGGCCTTGACTATGTCTACCTTCCTCAGCTTCCCTTCCTTTATGACCTGTGCCGCCGACCTCCAGTCGTTCCTCGGCATTCTTATAGAGCGTGGGAAATCGCAGCCGCTTCCTGTCGTGACTACCCCCATCGCGGTGACAGGGTACGGCAGCCTGCCGAACTCTGTCAGGCCGTTCATCACCTCGTGGTAGGTTCCGTCGCCGCCGGCTGCGATAACCAGGGGCACCCCCTCCAGGCGGGCTTGGCGGGCCAGCTCTATGGCGTGTCCCTGCCTCTGGGTGACCAGCACCTCGTATTCCAGCCCCAGCTCCTGCATATGCCCCGCAAGCTCCGGGAATATCCTGCCGCTCTTCCCTCTTCCGGCTTTCATGTTGAGTATTATCCTTATCCTGGCCATCAACTCACCTCCAAAGGCCTGATCCCTGCTACGCAGTCATACAGGGCGCCCTGTCCTCCCATGTCGGACAAATATCCCCTGGTGAGCCTGTTTATCCCGCCGCCCCTGGATTTCCACCTCCCATGGTGGGCATAAAGCAGGTCCTTCCTCATCCTGTCGTCGAAAAGCAGCCTGAAGACCATTTTCCCCTGCCTTGTGAAAACTTCCACCTCATCATCCTCCCTCAGCCCCATCCTGAGCGCTGGCTCAGGGTTCATGTAGACCGACGGGAGCGGGTCCGCATCCGCCCCCAGGTTGTCGTACTGCGAATGCAGCCTGTCCCTTGATGCCCCTGTAATAAGGTAGAACGGGTAGGTCTCGTCAGGCATCTCATACGGCTTGACATATGACGGCGGTTGAGGCGTCCCAATCCTCATCCTGCCGCTCGGGGTCGGGAATCCCCCGTCCTGCCAAGGGACCTCGGGGGAAGGGAACCTGATCCATCCCTCCTGCTTGAGCGCTTCATAGGTGATGCCGTACGCAGCAGCAGGCTGCAGGGCGTATTCGATCCAGTCCTGCGCGTCTTTGCCTTCGAAGCATCCGTACCCCATGCGCTCCGCAAGGGATCTGAAGATATCCAGGTCGGATCTGGCTTCGGCGGAAGGCTGGACCGCCTTGGTTCCGAGCGATATGAAGTTGTGGAAATATGAGTAGTAGATCTCGTCCTCTTCTAGGAACGTAGCTGCAGGCAGGACTATGTCGGCAGCCTGGGCGGTGTCCGTCATGAAGTGCTCGAGCACGACTTTGAAAGGTATCCTTTTGAACTGCCGCTCCATCTTTGCAGAATCAGCGCACTGAAGCAGGGGGTTGGCCCTGGCGATAACCGCCGCTAGGACTTCTCCTTCTCCGAGAGCCTCCAAGTCGTCAGCCAATGTGCCCTTCCATACCCGCCTTATCTCCTGGCCAGCGCCTTCGCCTGAAAGGGGGGCCAGGACCCTGCTGGATCTGTTGGCGTAATTTACTCCCGCCCCCGGCCTGCCGATGTTGCCTGTTATGGCTCCGAGGGCGTTTATCGCCCTTACGGTGTTCCCTCCTCCAGAATGCCTCTGCAGTCCGAAGCCCATCCATATCGATGCCGGCTTCACCGTAGCGAACAACCTCGAAAGCTGGCGTATATCATCTTCCGGTACTCCTGTCGTCTCGGATGTCCTTGTCAGGTCCCATTCGGAAGCGGCATCCCTGAACGCCTCATAGCCTTCCAGGCGGTCCTCGATGAAACCGATGTCGGCCATGCCAGAGCTGATTATCTCGTTCGCCATACCGAGGGCAAGGGCGGCGTCGGAACCGGGAGCAGGAGAGATGGCCAGGTCGGCAAGGGCCGCGGACTCCGAGGGCATAGGATTGATCGTTATGACCCTGCAGCCTCTTTCCTTTGCTTCCTTGATGAAGGGGACCATATGTATGTTGGTCACCGCGGGATTCCTTCCCCAAAGGACCAGCAGCCTGCTGTTTGGGATGTCAGAAGGGTCGTGCTGCCTTATCTGGCCGTAATCCGCAGCCAAGGCAGCAAGCCCTGCTGCGCTGCACAGCGACCCGGAGGCGATTGTCATACCCCCGAAGGCTTCCCAGAACCTTCCTTCGAGCGATTTAAGGTATCCCATAGATCCTGCGTCGGTGTAGCAGAGCACCGATTTCGGCCCTTTCGTGCGCTTTGCCTCGTTAAGCCCCTCCGCGACCGAGTCAATGGCCTCATCCCAGCCGATTCTCCTGAAAGAGGAGCCCTGCCTTTTCAGAGGATGAAGAATCCGATCGGGCGAATACTGCCTTCTGAGGTAGCGCGATACCTTGCCGCACAAAAAGCCCCGGGTCACCGGGTGGGTCGGCGATCCTGCGAGCGATGTTACCTTGCCCCCGACGACTTCGGCTACGATGCCGCAGCAATCGTAGCAGTCATGAGGACAGGTAGTCCTGACTTGCATCCTAGAGCCTCCGCGCGGCCAAAAGGCCGGCAACCCTCAAATGTGCCGTGATATTGATAGAGATCACCCTGCCTGCCTGATGGCCCGTCTCCTCGTTCGTCTCAATTTCCAGCTCGCTGTATGAGCAATTGTCGATGGTCAGTCTCCTTAATGGCCTTCCATCGGGAAATCCCATGATATGCGCAACTGCGGCGTTTATGAACCCTCCGTGGGTTACTGCCACTACTGCCCTTCCTCGGTGGAGGGCCGCCATCTTCTGCAAAGCCGGCAGCACGCAAAGCTCGGCATATTCTCTGTGGGTTTCACCCCCCGGATACCTCTCGTCGAGCCAATTTGATTCCAGCCTTGAATAGAACTCGGCGAACTGCCTTCTGGCTTCCTTGAAGTCCAGACCAGAGATGTCCCCGCAGTTGAATTCCCGGATCAGCGGCTCTTCTTCCGCTTCAATGCCGAGCTTTGCAGCTATCCTGTCTGCAGTCTGCTTCGCCCTTGTAAGGGGGCTCGAGTACACCTTCGCTATAGGTTTGCTTTTCGCCAGTTCAAAAAGGGCTTCAGCTGCAGCGTCGGCCTGTCTCTGCCCGGTCTCGCTGAGCGCCTTGTCGTCCATGCACTGCCAGCGGCCTTCCTCGTTCCACTGCGTGCTTCCGTGCCTTATGAGGTAGGCCGTGGTCCTTAAGCTCATCTTGCGACGTCCTCCTTCGAGTAGACGTCCATCACGGCCTTCTCGGATCGTGCAAGGACAAGGTTCATCTCCAGCAGGCGGCCCTGCGGCATCCCTGACTCATCGATCCCGTCCAGTGCGAAAGTCGTCAGGCCGCAGTTGTCCATCCTGTGCCTCAGGAAAGGCTTCGGATCTCCCAATGCCAGGAAGAGAAGTAGCGCCGTCCTGATGAACCCTCCGTGAGTGACGACGAGCACTGTCTTTCCCTGCTGCTCGTCGTAGATCTTCCTTATGGCGGGCAGCACGTTCTCCTTCTCGTAAAGATGGTGGCTCTGCCCGCCGGGATACCTGTTGTACCACCAGTCCGCGCTGAACCTGTCCATTACTCCGGGGTAGCGCCTGACTGCCTCATCCACCGTAAGGTCGGATATGTCGCCTACGTCGATCTCCATAAGCTCGGGCAGGTACTTCGCTTCCATTCCGAGCCTTCCGCCCACTATCTGCGCAGTCTTGGCAGCCCTTGCAAGGGGGCTGGAATACATGGCATACAGGCTTAGCCCCAACATCCCGGCCTTCAGGGCTTCTGCCGTTGCCTCCGCCTGGTTGACCCCATAATCGTCCAAAGGGGCGTCCAGCCTTCCCTGGAACCTCCCCTCGGAGTTGTGCGCCGTCTGGCCGTGCCGCATAAGGACGAGCCTGGTTGTCATGCGCTGCCCCTCCACCGCTATTTCACTTTCCTGCCTGCCTCTTGGATGGCATTATAGTCAACACGCTCATCTTTCCGGGCTCGAATATGGACCTTGCAAGGGAGTTGACGTCGTCCAGGCAAATCTCCTGCAGCATAACCGGCCTGTCCATGAGCTCCATGCCCCTGAACCTGTCCACAAGGTACTCGTAGGCTATGAACTCCTCTGAATCGAACGACCTGAGGAGCGCCCCTGTCAGCCTCCTTTTGGCGAGCTCGAAGGATTCGCTGTCGACCCCCGATTTGCACACCTTAAGGAGAGAAGCGGTGATGCGTGCCACGAGTTCTTCCTTCCTGTCGGTTGCCGCCACAACGTTAATGTAGCCGAAGCCCGGCGCATAATGTTCTTCGTATGACAGGTTGTCATCGATTACGCCGTCGGTATAGAGCGAGTCGTTCAGCTCTGAGCTGCTGCCGAACACTGCCTCTATCAGCACGGATGCGGCAAGGCTCCTCTTCTGGGTCCAGCCCGTGTAGGCAGAAGGGTCGTCCTTGATCCCGATCCATACTATGGGCCTGGCTACATCCATCGTCAGCTCGCGTTCTGTGACGTTGACGATGCCGGGCTCCGTCGCCTCTTCCACTTCGACCCCCTCGGACGGCTTCATCCCGAACTTGGAATCGAGCATGCCGGATACGCTGAAGACATCCCCGCTGTCCACGTCGCCCACAACAAGCAATGTCATGTTGTCCGGGCTGTAGAATGCGTCATGGGCCGCATACAGTACCTCCGGGGATATCTCGTCCACGCTCTCCGGGGTGCCGGCGGGGTCGATTGCGATGGGATGGTTGGAATAGAGCATTGTCAGCAGCGTCCTGTATCCCATCCAGTCCGGATCGTCCCTTGTCATCGAGATCTCCTGCTTTATAATCGACTTTTCGCTCTCGACGCCCTCATCGGAGAACACCGGTCTGTAGACCAGCTCGAATAGCAGCTCGAGGCACTCGTAGAAGTTGCCGTCCGAGCAGAACAGGTAACCTGTTATGTCGTTGGAGGTAAAGGCGTTGGACGTCGCACCGAGTTCGGCGAACCTTTCTTCCATGTTGCCCTTTTCCTGTTCGAATAGCTTGTGTTCCAGGAAATGGGCAGTGCCCATGGGAAGCTCGTACTCCTCCCTGTCCCCGGAGAATCTGAACTTGGTCACCTGAGAGCCGAACCTGGTCGCAAAGACCGCATACTTCCTTACGAAGCCGGGCTTCCTGATTACGGCCACTTCCAGGCCAGAAGGCAGCACTTTAACCTCTGCTTGCTCGATCGGTTTGAAGAAGCCGTCTTTCATCTGCGTCCAGCCTCCTTGCCGGAGGTTTCTGGCATCAAGCAGAATACAGTGTCGAGTGCCCAGCTTGAAGCCGCCTTGGCTATCTCCTCCGCCCTTACCGCGTTGATCCTCTCTACCGCTTCTTCTATAGTGAACCTTCCTGAATTCACTATCCCCGTAACCTCCCTGCCGCACAGGGAGCCGGGCTTGTCAGCAGACATCCTTATGCCAAGGGACATGCTCTTCTTGGCATCGGCGAGCTCTTTTTCCGTGATGTCGCCGCTGCAAAGCGAAGCATGCTCCTTCAGTATCACATCAATGGCCTTCTCCATGTTCCCGCTGTCAACGCCGGCATAGGCGAACACGAGCCCCTTGGTGGGCTCGAGCCTGGATCCTACGCTGTAGGCCATGCCCTCCTTTTCCCTTACGTTCATGAACAGCTTCGACTGGGAGTACTGCCCGAAGATGTGGTTGGCCATTGCATGGGCTGGATAATCCCGGTCCGACCATCTTATCGGGGACCTCCATCCTATGACCAGCTTGGCCTGCTGGGTGTCGGCATATTCGATGAAGCGCCTTCCCGAGGTAGGAACAATGGCCTGCCCGAACGGATTCCCCGGATTGGCGTCGCACTTCAGACTGCCTGCGAAAGCCCGCCTGATCTCTTCAAGCGCTTCGATTATGTCGAAATCACCCACGGCGAAGATGTCTGCCGGGCACGATGGAAGCACTCCGGACCACCAGGACGTCAACGGCTCCGGCCCTATGCTCTTAAGGAGGCCCTCGTCGCCCAGCGGGTGTATGCCGAAGGGCTCTTCGCTGCACATGTTCGCGCTGCAACGGAAGTCAGCCCACGCATCTTTGTCGTCCCTTAACGACGCTATGTCGTTGGCTATGCCGGACCTCTCCTGTGCTGTGTAATCCGCACGGAGAAGACCTCCGGCGTCCAGCGCCGGGCCGAAGAGCACGGACGCGAGTAGCCTGCTCAGCACCTTTATCGGAGACAGGCCTTCTATTTCGACGTCGGCCATGACCGCAGACAGGCTCAGCAGGCCCCTTTCACCCCTCCTGCTCACCGAGTAGGAGACAGAAGCTCCGTACAACATGTCCAGGCTCTTGCTGAACTGCCTGGTCTCGGGGTATTCCGAAGTACCCCTGGTCAGCACCGCCCCAAGGAGGTTGTTGAAAGTGGTCGTCTCGTCTGAAAGCTGGTTGTGCAAGTAGATCTGCAGGTGCACCGACTTGAACTTCCTGGTCTGCCATAGATGGACGTTCAATCCGTCCTTGATCTTGAAGTCCTCGAAAAAAACCATATGCCTTCCCCCGCGCCTTCGGTCATTGGCGCCGCAAAACGCCTTGCCCCCGGCTTTATGCATAATCTGGACTGCGGCAGAGGTCACTCATCGGCCTATGCGGCAGAATCACCTCATTGCGACTGCAATCATGGCCCCTAACTGGGCATTCGATTCTATCAGGGCCGCGTTTGCCTTAAGTGACGCTCCTCCGCTGTTCCTGTGTATGTAATCGAGGAGGAAGGGTGTGACCTCGGCTTTCTTGATGCCCCTCTTCTCCGCTGCCTGCATGGCGTCCCTGGAGACCCTCTCGAACGTGGACTTGTCCATCTCAGAATCCTCGGGCACAGGATTGGCCACAAGGATGCCCCCCTCAGCGATGGCCCAGCGGAGCCGGGCGAACGTTGCGATGTCGCTTGGGGTGGCGGCCTTGTAGTCTATAGGGTATGGGCTGCTCCTCGTATAGAAAAGAGGCAGCCTGTCGACTCTATATCCTACAATCGGAACTGAGAGTGTCTCAAGGTATTCGATCGTCTTCGCAACGTCCAGGACGCTCTTCGGACCAGAGCAGACAACCACGATTTCGTTCTCGGCAAGGACCTTCAGGTCGGCTGAGATGTCGAACGTCTCCTCAGCTCCCCTGTGTACTCCTCCTATGCCGCCTGTCGCAAAAACCTTGATCCCGGCAGCGGCGGCGATTGCTATTGTAGCAGCCACCGTGCAGCCGGCCGTCTTCTTTTCCATGAGGACCGCCGGTATGTCCTTCAGGGATGCCTTCACGGAACCTGTCTCCAGAGATACCGCTTCCAGCTGGTCTTCGTCCATCCCTATCACTATCTTGCCGTTCATTATCCCTATGGTGGCAGGGACTGCTCCCGCTGCCCTCACAGACTGTTCAACCC
>JAGOKM010000022.1 GCA_017994615.1 Bacillota bacterium
AGAACCCCATGGGGTTGATAGGCTACGAGGCGGCCTATGGCTTCAAGCTGACCAACGAACAGCTCATAATACTGTCTTCGGGCAACACGGCGGAGATGCTCAAGGCCCTCTACGAGGGCACCAGCGGGGTGAACGCGTCATTGGTCTACGGCACGGACGGGGCTCTGGACCAGATGGACCTTGTTGTCTTGGACGATCCGGAACACGTCCCCCCGGTCTACCTGCCCGCGCCCGTGATAAGAGGCGAGGTGCTCAGGGCATATCCGGAGATCGAGGATACGCTCAAGCCCTTCTTCGAATCACTCACCCTGGAAGTGCTCCAGAAGCTGAACTCCAAGGTGGCGTACGAAGGGAAGGACGCTGCGGCAGTAGCCGAGGAGTATCTGAAGGCGAACGGCTTCCTTAAATGAGAAAGGCAGGCATAAGGGACAAGGTAGGGCTGATTCTGATGTCAGCCGCGTCTTTTATGCCTCTCGCCAGCCTGAAGGCCAGCAGGCTCGACAGGGGCTCTCCATTCTTCCTCTGGGACCTTCCCCCGGAAGGTCTCCTCATCATAGGCTCTCTGCTGGCGCTGATCCTTCTGTCTGGCGTTGCCTATGCTAGGTTCGGCAGGGATATTGGCAGATATTTGTCGCCTCGCATACTCTGGTCGCTTATGCCGGCCGCATTGATTGCGGCTGTATCGGCGGCAGGAGCCGGCAGCACTGCCCCTGAGGGCGCGCGGCTGGGCCTCGGCGCAGGATTCTGGCTGCTGTGCGCTGCTTCGCTCATTCTCACGGGAAGGGACGGGGTCCCTAACTCCGCCCTGTTGGCCGCCGGGGCATCCCTCGCCCTGTGCGCCTACTTGGGACTCATGGATGACCTGTCGATCTACAGGGAGCTCGTCTCGCGCCGGACGGTGTTCCTCTCAGAGGTGGCCAACCATATGAAGCTCGCCGTCCTGTCCGCCTTCGCAGCCACAGTGCCCGGTGTGCTGCTCGGCTACTGGTGCCACGTCAGTCCAAAGGCCAGAAGGTGGGTCATGGGCTTCATAAACCTGATGCAGGTAATCCCAACCCTGTCCCTTCTCGGCCTTATAATGCTACCCCTGTCATACCTGTCCAGGCAGTTGCCGGTCCTGGCCGACCTGGGGATACGAGGCATAGGCTTCGCCCCCGCGTTCATAGCGCTGGGCCTTTACTGCCTGCTGCCCGTAACTGCAAACACCCTTGCAGGTTTCTCCGGTGTGGACAGGAAGGCCCTCTTCAGCGCAGACGCAATGGGCATGACAGGAAGGCAGAAGCTCATCCGCATACAAGCCCCCCTCGCGTTCCCCGTAATCTTCTCGGGCATAAGGACCGCCCTGTCACAGAACATCGGCAACGCCACGATAGCGGGGCTGGTCGGAGGCGGAGGGATGGGGACGCTCATCTTCCTGGGCCTCTCCCAGGCAGCTCCGGACCTCGTCCTGTTGGGCGCCCTTCCCGTGATACTCATGGCATTATTGTTGGACGGATTCCTCGGATACCTCGAAAAGAGGGTGCGGATGGCGGTGTTGCACACAGATGATTAGCATAAAAGACCTGTATAAGAGCTATGACGGCAACGAGGTGCTCCACGGGGTTAGCCTTGATGTGGCGCCAGGTGAGCTAATGGTCCTCATCGGGCCGTCCGGGTGCGGCAAATCCACCCTCCTGAAGTGCATCAACAGGATGGTGAACTTCGACTCGGGGACCATACATGTAGGCGGCAGGGACGTCAGGCAGTACCGGGAAGAGGTGTTAAGGCGCGGCATCGGCTACTGCATACAGGAAGTCGGCCTATTCCCGCACATGAGCGTATACGAGAACATAGCGACCGTACCCCGCCTGCTTAAGTGGCCGGAGCCCAAGATCAGGGAGCGCGCAGCAGAGCTCATGGGGATAGGCGGCCTGCCGGCCGGTTACCTGACGAAGTACCCGAGGCAGCTATCTGGCGGCGAGGCCCAGCGCGTAGGCGTGCTTCGTGCCCTTGCCTCCGACCCCCCGGTCCTCCTCATGGACGAGCCCTTCGGGGCTGTAGACCCTTTGAACAGGGAGAAGCTGCAAAAGGAGTTCCTAAGGATACAGACTGAGCTTAAAAAGACCGTCATCTTCGTGACCCATGACGTAGACGAGGCGATACTGCTGGCCGACAGGATCACGCTCATGGACAAGGGCAAGGTGGTCGCCATAGACAAGCCCGTGGGGCTTGAAGCCCTTTTGGACGACGGCTTCGTGGGCGGCTTCCTCGGCTTAGAATACCCTTTAAGGCTTCTGAAGAGATATGAAGTCGGGGAGCTGGAGCTGTGCGACGTGGATGAGGGAGCCCTCGACAAGGACGCAGGCGCGGTCCAGATCAGCCCGGAAACGACGTTGAAAGACCTGCTTTCTATGATGATAAGGTCGGACAAGGACTACATACAGGTGCGAAAACCCGACGGGAGATACTGCAGGATGGGCCTTGAGGACATAAAATGGCTCCTGCACTATGCGAAGAGATGAGGAAAGCCCAGATTGCGATCATGTTATTGCTCCTTGCGTTCTCCGTGTTCGGCTTCGGCTACGTGGAGGGGCTCTACCTGAAGTTCGCACCCCAGAGGGCTAAGATCGTCGAAAGGACGCCGTTCTTTGTGCTCGCCTTGCAGCATCTGGCGATTGCGCTGGTGCCGACGGCCCTTGCGCTGGCAGTCGCCCTTCTGACGGGCTGCGCCCTGCACCTTGCCGCGAACGACGAGCTGAAAAGCCTCTTCATATCGGCAAGCTCCTTAGGCGAGACATTTCCCAGCGTAGCGATCATTGCCCTGTCGGTCCCCCTGCTCGGATACGGCAACCTGCCCTGCATGCTGGCGCTTTTCATCTACGCGCTGCTTCCCGTGCTGAGAAACACGATAACCGGCCTCTCACAGGTGCAGAAGGGGGTAACCGAGGCTGCGAAGGGGATGGGCATGAACGACCTTCAGAGGCTCTTGAAGATAGAGCTCCCCCTCGCTGCGCCCATCATCGCAGCAGGGCTCAAAGTCGCGCTTATCATAAACATATCGGCAGCGACCCTTGGTGCGTCGGTTGGGGCGGGAGGGCTCGGAGTCACCATCATCTCCGGCATAAGGACCTATGACACCCTGCTTGTAATCAAGGGCACCCTGCCCGTCCTCCTCATGGCGCTCATCGCCGACGCCCTTCTTGCCCCGGTCTCTAGGAAGCTGGATTGATCCGGTCAGTGCGGAATGCCCGACGCCGTAAAAGGGGTGATCCCGATGGTTGACGGCCTTGTCATAGCAGCCGGCCTGTCCTCCCGGATGGGCGTGAACAAGCTGCTCCTTGACCTGGAAGGCCTGCCCGTCATAAGGCGCAGCGTCGCATCCATAGCCCCTTTCTGCACAAAGACGATAGTCGTGACAGGGCATCTTGAGGAGCAGGTCGTCTCCGCCCTCTCCGGGGTGCCAGGCATCCTGCTTGTACATAATCGCAGCTACCGTGAAGGCATGTTCTCCTCTGTCAAGGCAGGCCTGGCAGCCGTTACATCCGACAGGTGCGTGTTCTTGCCAGGCGACATACCGCTTGTCTGCCCCTCGGTAACCGGGAGGCTGCTTTCCTGTGAAGCCGATATTATCGTGCCCCGCCATGAAGGTAAGGCGGGACATCCCGTCGTATTCAGTCGTAAGGCCATCGACTCCATACTGGAAGGCAAGGGCTTTGAGACCCTGAGGGATTTCATCCGTTCCCGAGGAGCCGAATATGTGGACGTAGACTGCGAAGGGATACTGAATGACCTGGATACGGAGGAGGATTACAGGTCGGCCGCGCTCTACCTTGCTTCTCGCAGAAGGGAGGGGGCATGTTGAAAGGCTTCATGACGGAAAGCGTCCGAAGGACCGACTTCGACGACAAGGTCGAAGGAAGGGCGCTGTACTGCGCCGACATCGCCCTGCCCGGGATGCTGTTCGCAAAGACCTTCCGCTCAACGTCGCCAAGGGCCAGGATCCTGTCCGTCCATACACCCTCCCTGCCCGACGGGTACTTCATCGTGGACCACGGCGACGTGCCGGGCAGCAACATCGTCCCGAACAGCATACCCGACCAGCCTTTCTTCGCAACCGGCCGGGTGAATTACATAGGCGAGCCCATCCTCCTTGTAGTGGGTCCCGACAGGCAGGCCATATCCTCTATCATGGAAGGCATTTCGGTAGATTACGCCCCTGAAAAGCCCATACTGACCATGGACGAGGCGGCAGGCTGCACGTCCGGCTTCATATACGCGGACCGGCCATACTTCACCTCATACGAATTCCAGAAGGGCGATTTCGACGGTGCCGTGCGGAGCGCAACTTCCTTCATAGAGGACGAATACGAGACCGGCTATCAGGAGCACGCCTACTTGGAGACCCAGGCGATGCTGGCGGAGCCTTCCGGGGACAGGATTACGGTTTATGGCAGCATGCAATGCCCTTACATGGTCAAGGAGGCCCTCGATGCCGCGCTTGGCCCGCCATCCGGAAGGACCAGGGTGGTCCAGCTGCCCACCGGCGGCGGCTTCGGCGGCAAGGAGGAATACCCTTCAATTCCGGCTGTCCATGCGGCAATCGCAGCCCTTAAGACAGGAAGGCCGGTCAAGCTGGTGTTCGACAGGTCTGAGGATATGATCTGCACGACCAAGAGGCACCCGTCCAAGATCAGGATAAGGAGCTATCTTGATTCCGAAGGCAGGATAACGGCAAGGGATGTGGACATCAGGATAGACGCGGGCGCGTATGCTGGCCTATCAAGCGTGGTGCTGCAGAGGATGAGCTTCTCGGTCTGCGGGGTGTATAATGTCGAAAACCTCAGGGTACGGGCTAAATCGTTCGCGACGAACAACGCAGTGAGCGGGGCTTTCAGGGGGTTCGGCGGGCCGCAGGCCTTCTTCGCCGTAGAAATGCACATGGAGCACATCGCAAGGGAGCTTAAAGTAGACTCCCTTGAGTTGAAACGACGCTATTTCCTTAAGAAGGGGGATACGTCCTCCACCGGCGGCACTTTCCATCACGAAATCAAGCTCGAAGAGATAGCCGACGCAGTGACCCGCTCCTCGGATTATCTTCGCAAGAGGAGGCTGTTCGATGAGTCCAGGGCTGAAACAACCGGCAAGTCGGCAAATCCTTTGAAAGGCATCGGCTGCTCAGTCTTCTTCCATGGGTGCGGCTTCACCGGCAAGGGCGAGAAAGAGATCCTCAAATCCAGGGTGAGGCTGGAGCGGGCTGCCGACGGCAAGGTAGAGATCCTCGTCTCCAGCGCTGAAATCGGCCAGGGCGCCATGACGACGCTGCGCAAGATCGTCGCCAGGGCCATGGGCCTGCCCCTTGATATGGTGGTGCATCGCTACCCGGATACGGATGCATGCCCTGATTCAGGCCCTACCGTGGCCTCCAGGACCGTCATGATCGTCGGAAGGCTGCTGGAGGAGTGCGCCTACGAGATGAAATCCAGGAATGAAGAGGGGCCCGTCGTTATCGAACGCTCCTTCCACTATCCTGACAACCTCCACTGGGATGCAGAGAAGCTCCAAGGCAACGCATACGTCGAGTACGCATGGGGGGCGAATGTAGTGGAAGTCGAGGTCGACCCCATGACCTTCGAAGTCTCAGTGAAGGGGGCCTGGGGTGCTTACGACATCGGAGAACCGATGGACGCCAGGATCGTGGAAGGCCAGATTGAAGGCGGCATGGCGCAGGGGCTGGGGTATGCCGGCATGGAGGTGCTCACAGCTGAAGGCGGCAGGATCATGCAGGACAACCTCACCAATTACGCCATCCCCACTTCGATGGACTTCCCCGGCATATCCAGCAGGCTCATACACAACCCGTTCGAAGGAGGTCCGTTCGGCGCCAGGGGGCTCGGCGAACTGCCCCTGGTCGGCGCCGCCCCTGCATATGCGCTGGCCGTAGAGCAGGCCATCGGAAGGCCGGTGCACAAGCTCCCTGTGACCCCCGAGCTCATCATGGAACTCATGGTAAAGGGGGGCGGGGCGGATGATTAACCCGGTCAGGTTCAGGATCAACGGCGCCTGGGTGTCTGTCCATGTGGACCCCCTGATGAGGGCAGTCGACGTATTTCGAGACACCCTGGGGCTTACAGGGACGAAGGAGGGGTGCGGCGAGGGCGAGTGCGGAGCCTGCTCCGTGCTGCTGGACGGCCGGCTGGTCAACTCATGCCTTATACCTGTCGGCGCCCTTGAGGGAAGGGACGTAGTGACCATAGAAGGATATCGCAAAACAGCCAGGTACGCGCTCCTGAAGGAGTGCTTCTCCGAAGCCGGGGCCGTGCAGTGCGGCTTCTGCACGCCCGGGATGATGCTGGCGGCCGAAGCGCTGCTGTCTGTGAACCCCCACCCGGATGAGGCTGCGGTCAGGGAGGCTTTGAGCGGCAACCTGTGCCGCTGTACCGGGTATTCTGCAATAGTAGCTGCCGTCATGTCGGCTGCAAGGTCTGGTGGCGGGCTATGGTGAGGGTTTACAGGCCTGAAAGCCTGGATGAAGCGCTGGCCCTGCTTAGTGGCAAGGAGATGGCAGTCATGGCCGGCGGCACGGACCTCATGGTAAAATGCCGAGCCCGAGCAGGAACGCTGCCTTCCTTCAAGAAGGACGTCCTTCTGGTCGGGCATCTTATAGAGCTGAAGGGCGTCTCGCAGAAAGGCGGCATTCTTAGGATAGGGGCTGCAACATGCATGGAGGACATCCTTCGGTCAGTAGACGTCCCTGAATACGTGAAAGGGCCGGTCAGGCAGATAGGTTCGCCCGCCGTCAGGAACCTGGGCACATTGGGCGGGAACATCTGCAACGCCTCCCCCGCAGGAGATTCCCTCACGATGCTCTATGCATTGGATGCCGTGCTGGAGATCGCCTCGGCCGGGGCTTCGCGAAGCTGCAGGATAGGCGAATTCATCGCAGGGCCCGGAAGGAATACTCTTTCGGAAGGCGAGATATTGAAGTGCGTAATCATCCCGCTTGGGGCATTCAACAGGTATTTCTACAGGAAGGCCGGCTTGAGGAGGGCAAACGCGATAGCGAAAGTCTCTTTCTACGGCCTTGCGTACGTGGAAAACGGAAAGCCGCATGACGCGAGGATGGCCCTGGGCGCAGTAGCTCCAACGGTGGTGCGCAGCAGGAAGGCCGAAGAGCTCCTCTGCGACGGGTCTTTGGTCTGTGCCAGGCAGGAGCTTCTAAGCTCAATGGCCCCGATCGACGACGTGCGCTCTACAAGAGGTTACCGCATGGTGGTCGCAGAGAACATGGTCGACCGCTTCTTCAAGGAGGTGACGGCAGATTAAAGCAACATTCACCAAGGTGTTGTTCTGGGGCGCCCTTTGGGGCTTCGCCGAGGCTACCGTGGGATTCATTCTGCACAGGGCGGCAATCGCGTTGCCTGGGCTGCCGGGCCTTCTTATGTTCCCCATCGCCTTTTTCTTCATGCACAGGGCGGTCCTATCGTCGAAAAGCCCTGATTCTGCCTTCCTTGCATCCCTGGTCGCCGCATCCATAAAGCTCGCTGACTTCCTTCTCCCAGGCTATGACGCACTCAGGATAGTCAACCCCGCTCTATCGATGCTTGCCGAGGGACTCGCGGTCTATGTCGTCATGGGCTATTGCGATTCCAGGAAGGTCTCAATAGGGGCTCTAGCCGCGTTCGGCATGGGCCTCCTATGGAGGGGCGCCTTTTCGTTGTACCTGCTTGCAATCTCCCTGTATGGCCTGCCCGCGGCCCTTGTCACCGGCGGCTGGGCCTATGCTTTGAGGTTCCTCCTTCTGGAAAGCGCCGTCAATGCGCTCATAATCCTCGCTTACCTGAGGTCGTCAGAAAAAGCGCCCATGTTCCTGAAGGCCGACCCTTCGGCATGGGCGGCCATTGCCGCACTGCTGCTTGCGATAGCGGCAAATCTGGCCATATAGCGAAGGAAGCCATGCTCACTTACGTCACAGGCGCCATTGATTCGGGCAAGACTTCTCTCATGCAGAGGCTCTCTGAAGAGCTGAAGGATGACGGGGTCGACGGCATCCTGTGCCCCAAGTCCTACTTTGAAGGCGAGTTCATAGGTTACGGCATGGTCAGGGCGGGAAGCTCTACAGTCGTCCCTTTGGCCATTTTGGAGGCATCCTATAGGGGCAGCTTCGCCGAGTCGTTCTACTTCGACAGGTTCGTATTCAACGTGGAGTGTTTCGCACTCGGCGCAAGGATAGTGGCAGAAGCAATCTCAAGGGAGGACGTAAGGCACGTCTTCGTCGACGAGGTCGGGCCCCTGGAGCTGGAAGGCAAAGGGTTCAAGGGGATCGTCGCCCTGCTTTCAAGGAACGTCGGCGATCCTAGCAAGGAATTCTACATCGGCGTAAGGGAAAGCTGCCTGGCCCAGCTGCACCGAGCGCTGGGCTCCCCGCAGTCGCGGCTAATCCGCCCTTAGCGGCGAAGTTGACATTGTCCTCCGCTACGCCTGCAAAATGCCGGGGCATTCTAGAATGCTAAAACAACCGCGATTTCCTTCGGGAGGGTAGATTGATGTCAGACACTGAAAAAAGGCGAGGGCCTTCCTTTGCGGGCGGCCCTTTCGGGGAACATGTATGGCAGTCCCTCATGATCTCCGCAATCGGTTTCGTCCTTGTGAATGCATCTTTCATCCTTGATTTCCTGTGGCATAACTCCGTAACTCTGGCAATCATGCAGATCACAGGATCAGATCCCAACGAGCTTTACGCCTGGTATCCACATGCTTTGAAGGTGTCGTTCCTGCTCCTTGTCCTACTGGCTTCGTACTTCGCGCTGACTTCAAAGCTCAGCACGGTCATCAAGGCGGCTTTCTCCACCGTCCCCGTCGTTTCGCTCCTTCTGGCCGTAGGGGCCTTCTTTGCGGGCTCATCCACGTATGCGACATTGTCCGGCACCGCTATCGTGGCGGGCATACTGTACTGGCTTTCAAGACATGACATGCCATGGCAGTACATATTCTCGGTCCTTTTGGCCGGCATATGCTCCCTTGCGTTCATCGTCGCCGGTATGTAAAGGCCTGCCCGTCGAACGGGCAGGCCTCCTGTCCCCTGTCATAACTCACCGCTTCTATTAAAGTGGACCGAGCTTTTTGTGCGTTCAGTTCCTCTGCTCTTCGTCCTTCGCCCCTACCATAACGGCGACCCCTCCGACGCCCTTGCCGCTGGCATCCACTATCCTGCCGGTAATGCGATACCCTGCCCTGAAGTCAATGCCTCCGGCAGGCCCCGTCACTTCATGCAGCCTGGGGCTGAAGGAGTACTTCTCCTTGGTGGGTATGATGCTCTCCGGCCCGCTGAGGCCACCTATCGTAAATGTCCCGTCTTCGGCCGTGCTGACGCTGCCCGAGCTCGAGGATATTATTACTCCGGGGATGCCCCTGCCGCTCGAGTCCATGACCCTCCCGGTGACGACGTACGACGCCGTGAAAACGATGTCGCCCCAGGGCCTTGCCACCTGTACCTGCCTCGGGGAGAAGTCATAGCCCTGCTTCGACGCAGAAAGCACATCCCCTTCCCTGAGCCCCAGCAAGGCGAACGACCCGTCCGGGTCGGTGACCGCCGACCTGTCCCCGCTCGATATGGTGACGCCCTCCAGGCCGTTGCCGAAGGCGTCGGCCACACGGCCCGCAACCCTGTTGTATGCCACGAACTCCAGGTCCCTGGTCGGCCCTTTTACGTCGATCGGCCCCGTCTTGAAGGAATAGCCCTCCTTGGAGGCCTCTACCAGGGCATTCCCGCTGAGTCCGGAGAGGGTGAAGTGGCCCGAAAGGTCGGAGAGCGCGGATTTGCCCGCAGCCGAGACCGTGGCCCCCTCGATGGCGAAGCCCTCTTCGTCCCTCACGGTGCCGGATACAAGGTACGATACTTCGAAATAGATCTCGTCCTCTGGCCCCGAGACTACTATCTCGCTGGGAGTGAAGATGTAACCTTCCTTGCTGACAGGCCTTAGGATGACGGTGCCCGAGATATCCTCGATGTCGAAGTTGCCGTCCGCGTCCGTCGAATAGGCGATCTCGATAACCCTTATGCCCTCTTCTTCTCCAGCATGACCTTCCGAATTGGCCACAGCCTCGGGTTCAGCCACATCGATCGTCTCCTCCCTCGCCCCAACTATTTCTATGCCGATAGAAGGACCGTTCACCTCAACTGCCCTTCCTGCGAATGAGTAGCCGTCCTTCTGGGCAGTCACTGACACGCCGCCGCTCAGGCCAGAGACCATGAAACCGCCGTCCCAGTCGGTCACGGCGACCTTACCTCCGGCGTATACGCTCGCCCCTTCGATCCCCTTGCCGTCCTCGTCCCGCACCTTGCCTGCAATGGCGTAAGACAGGATGAAGAATATGTCGTCCTCCCTAGGCCCAGAGACTGCGATTTCGGCGGGAGAGAAGGAATATCCCTCGTTGCTGACCGGCTTTATGACCGAATTGCCGCTAAGTCCCGTCACCCGGAAGTCGCCGAGCGGGTCCGTTACGTACTGTTTCGAGCCAGTCGTGAACTTGATGCCGGGCAATCCCTTTCCTGACCTGTCGCGGAGGTTGCCCGAAATGCTGTAGGTAGCCTCGAACGCGATTCCGTTTGCGGGTCCTGTGACCGACAGCTCCGAGGGAGAGAATTCATACCCTTCTGAGCTGACAGGCTTAATCACGGCCGTGCCGCTGATGTCAGAGATGCTGAAGTTGCCGTCCATGTCGCTTGTATACGCCTTGTCTCCCGACATGAAGCCGACCCCGGGTATGCCGTACATGAAAGTAACTCCGGGTATCCCCTTTCCATCGCGGTCCTTTATGGAGCCGGTGACGGTATATGAGGCCAGGAATGCAATCTCGCCTCTAGGCCCTGAAACCTCTGCGTCCTGCGGCTTGAACTGGTATCCCCTCGCTCCAAAAGGTGTAACGGTCACAGGCCCGCTGACATCAGGTATCGTAAAGCGGCCCTCCTGGTCGACGTAGTAGATCTCCTCGCCGCAGAGGACTGAAGCCTCTGGGATGAGCATCCCAGACCTGTCCTTCATGGTGCCCGTTATGCTGTAGTAGGCCACTATATTGCCGATATCCCCTGGCGATGTCGCTTCGGCCTCCTCAGGTTCGAACCTGTATCCGTCCGCGCCATCCGGCTTTACCTTAGCGGGAAATGTTATGACCTCGATGCGGAATCCGCCTTCGCTGTCGGTTACGTATTGCCTGCCTTCGCATGTCACGGCTATCCCGGGGATGCCTGTCCCGTAACGGTCGGTCACCCTGCCTGTGATCGCCTTAGGAGCATCTTCGGCGGCCTTTTCTGGCTGCTTTACGTTCAGGCTCCCCGTTATGCTGTAGGATGCCTCGAATACTGCGGTATCAGACGGTCCGCTCACGGTTATCTCGCTCGGCTTGAATAGGTATCCCCCCGTGCTCTCGGGCCTGACGGCAGTCGTACCCCTCAATCCTATCAATGTGAAGCTCCCGTCCTCTGCGGTGACGTACATGTTCTCCTTGAATATGAACCTGATGCCCGGCAATCCCTTGCCTGTCTTGTCGACTATCTTCCCTCTGGCAGAATAGCTGGGCCTAATGACCTTGTAGGGGATCCTGTTCTCGGTGGCGTAGGTATGTGCGAAGGAACCCTCCACGGCATAGATGGTGAGGCTGAAGCATCTAAGCGTTGCGTTCATGCCTATGGACTTCACGCCTTCATGGATGACCATGCTGGTGAGCCCTCCGCAGTTGGCGAAGGTGGCCTTGCCGATGCTGGTTACCCCCAGGGGGATCGATATGCTGTAAAGGTTGATGCAGTCGATGAACGCGAAATCCCCGATGCTCGTGACACATGAGGGCATGATCACGGTGACAAGGTTGGAGCACCTGGCGAATGCGCTGTTGCCGATGCTGGTCGTACTGTAAGGGACCTGCACGCTTGATATCCCGTTGCAGTCGGCGAACGCCTCGTCCCCGATCCTTTTGACCTCCACGCCGCCGATCTCGCCGGGAATCACAAGGTCACCCACATTATCAGAGGGCTGCCTGTATTTTCTTATGGTCCCTGTGGCTTTATCGAAGTCGTATTCAGTCTCTATCTTCTCTTCGCTTACCTTCGGGGCCTTTATCAGACGTTTGAAGATCGAGTTGCTGTCCACTTGCTCATCCTCCATGCTTCGGATTGGCACTTTTAAAATCCCGCCTGGGGAGAAGCCTTTACGTCTCTTTCTTATTGTGCATAGGTCCATTCTCAAATCAATGAACGGACGGGGATCTACGCCATCTTCTATAATCGTCACCTATATAGGCCATAACGTTATCATGGCCCGGAACGTCGATACATTGCATTTGTCCTGTGTTACCCCGGCTGTTTACGAATGGCCCTTAACCTTGTTGCGTTTCGATGGTAGTGTCCATGCAATCTATGTATAGTTTCTACGCAATATAAGGATATCCCTTCTAACGTCTCTCGGACAACAACCTAGACACTTTATATGATGCTAATGATTGACCTGCAGGATTTATTTGACATCCCAACTATCAGTTCTGCCCCCATGATTATATTATGTCTGTAGGGGGGCTGAAGGCATGGGTCGAACCGCCTCATTGCTCAATATGATGCCCGAAGAGCTGGAGACGAGGGTGTTTCCGCTCTTCTACCTGCTGTGCAAGCTTAGGCACAGGAGGTACAGCAAGGCTGAGATAGAAGACTATCAGATGAGAAGGGCGACTTCGATGGCAAAGTACGCCGCTTCCCGTTCGAAGTTCTTCGGGAGGCTCTACGCGGGAAAGGACCTGGATGATTTCTTCTCTCTTCCAAGGGTGAACAAGAAGGTGATGATGGAGAACCTCACCGATTACAACACCATTGGGTTGACAAGGGAGGAAGTAATGGCATTCTGCCTCAAGGTGGAAAGGACCAGGGACTTCACGAAGAGGCTCCGGGGCGTGAACGTGGGGATGTCTTCTGGCACAAGCGGCAACAGGGGCGTAGAGATCGTCACCCGGGCCGAGGAGATGTACATGAAGGCGGCGCTGTTCGCACGGTTCGACTTCCCGAAGGGGGAGAAGCTGAACCTCGCCTTCATACTGAGGGTCAGCGCCCCCGCGTTCAACCTCAACGTCTTCGGCCATAAGCTCACATACATAAGCCAGCTCGACACCATTGAGGGCATCTCGGCCAAGCTCGAGGCCCTCAATCCGAACGTAATATCGGCCCCGCCGTCGATGCTGAAGATGATAGCAAGGGAAGCCGAAGCAGGTAGGCTGAACATCAACCCTAAGAAGCTGGTATCCTACGCCGAGATACTCCACCCCGACGTGAAGGGATACCTTGCCGAAGTCTTTCGCTGTCCGGTCCACGAGATCTACAAATGCACAGAAGGGCCGATTGCCATATCTTGCAGCCATGGCAGCCTCCACATAAACGAGGATATGGTCCTTGTGGAGACGCTCAACTTCGATGGCAGCAGGACGGAGCCGGGAAAGCCATGCCAGAGGCTGGTCGTGACCGACCTGCACAAGAAGTCGCAGCCAATAATACGCTACGAGCTGAACGACATAGTGACCATAAGCCCGCACAAGTGCAGCTGCGGATCCAGCTTCAGGGTCATTGAAAGCATACAGGGCAGGGCAGATGACATCTTCTGGGCGAAGAGCGAGAAGACCGGCGGCTGGCAATACATATTCCCTGATTATATCAGCCGGGCGGTGAACACGGCTTCTGAAGAGATCGACGAATACCAGGTGGTTCAGTCCGCGCCGGACGAGGTACTTGTAAGAGTGAGGCTGTTAGCAGGCGCCTCTCAGGATGCTTTCGACATCTCCCCAATAGAGATGAACATCCAGTCAGTGTTCGAGGCGTACGGCTGCGCCCGGCCCAAAGTCATCGTGGCCTTCGGCGACCCCGAGTTCAATCCCAATTCGAACAAGCTCATAAGAATACACAGGAATTTCGAGGTGACAGGCGATGGAAGGTAAGAGGCTCTCATCATTGGATGTTCTCAGGGGATTAGCCGTAGTTTTCATACTGCTTTTCCATTCGTCGATCTTCAACTTCGCCAACATACACAAGCTCGATTTCAGCAACCCTCCCATACTCATAGTTCTCATGAGCTTCATGGCACTCTGGGGCGGCATCTTCATAATCTATTCGAGCGCGGTGAACGCCTACATGCTCTTGAGGCATGACAGTGTCGGCAGGAAGCCAGGCGAGGCCAGGTACCTTTTCATCGCCGGCGCGATTTATCTGGTTTTCCATTACCTGCTGAACATCTTCCTCGGAAGGTGGAGCATCGACTTCGTCAACAACCAGCCGGAGCTTACAGCAGTGGCAGGCACGCTGAGGAACATGCGCTTCACCATGCCGGGCGTCAATAAGTGGTTCGAAGGCTCGTCCCTGTCCACGATAGGGATGAACCTTATAGTGCTGGCAGGGCTTGCCCCGCTGCTCCTCAGGAACAAAGCGGCCGGAAGGCAGGGCATGAACTACTGGATACTCGGCCTTTCGGGCACTTTGGTGATGCTACTGTCTTTCACCAGGGTCTACATCTATCCCATGTTCGAGAGGGCCATGGCAGAGAGTGACTACCTGGCTTCGACTTTCTTCAGCTTCGCCATTGCAAATCCTTACCCGCTCCTGCCTTACATTGCATACGGTTTGATAGGCATGATGGTGGGCATGATGGCCTACGAAGGCAGGTGGAGGCTTTTAGCCCAGGTGGGCCTCCCTTTGGGGTTGGCATTCTTCGTATACGGTATCATCGGCATGCTGAACCTTGAGAAGTCCATCTCCAAGCCCGACTTCTTCTGGTACTTCAAGACCAACTTCGAACTGGGGGCGTTCATCCTGATGCTGCTCTTCGCCTTGCTCATCCTGGGCAGGGGGCTGCGGCTGGCCCGAGGGTTCAACCTGCTGAAATGGTTCAGCCGTGCGAGCCTCACCATCTACATGCTTGAGACGACCACGTCCGAGCTATTGCGGATGATAGGCCTGAAAGTTTTCCCTGGCTGGAACGAGACGATAAACGGATGCCTGCTCTTCGGGGCCGCCAACATAGCCTTGTGGGCCTTCCTGCTGGCGTTATGGCAGAAAGCCGACTTCAAGTACGGCATCGAGTACTTCTGGGTGCTGCTTTTCAGGAGGCTCGGCAAGCCCTCCACCAAGCTGGAGGGGTTGGGTTCATAGCCTGGAAAGAGTCGATAAGCTGCCTGGACTTCAAAGGAGGGCTCGGCACGTCTTGCTCTGCCGAGCCCTCCTTATGCTCTTATGAGACTATATTGTTATCCTGTTCCCGGTGGAGAGGTAGTCAATCCTTACCCCCATCATGTCCTTGAGCTGTCTGTACGCTTCTTCGCCAGTGCAGTGGCAGGTGAAGCATTTCGACCCCGTCGCCAGGAGTTCCCGGGCGATTTCGGCGACTATGATGGGGGATTCGCACGTATCGTTCGATTTGTTGTAAAGATGGAAGCCCCCTATAACCACATCCGGGAAACCGCCGGTTTCCCTTTTGTACTTCTCTATGATGTTGACTATGCCTTTATGGGCGTAACCTGCCAGGAGGACCGTTCTCCCTTCTTCTTTGACGACCAGGTTCTGCTCGTGGGAGAAATCGTCCCTTACCATCTCTTCCCCTCGCTTCATAAGAAGGCTGTCGTTCCCTGAAGGGTTCAACCTTCCTGCCTTCACATCCGAAAACAGCCAAAGCCCGTCGTCTATCCTGTATGAGGCATCTACATAGACGAAGCGTCCCTCATCAAGCAGCTCTTTGTCCAAACCTATGTAGGCCACTTCCCCGCCGAGCCTTGAGGCGTAATGGTCCTGGAATGCCTTCCTGTTTACATAGATCTTCGCCTTTCCGTTGACCTGGATGAACTTTTTGAGGCCGCCGCCGTGGTCGCTGTGTCCGTGGGATATCACGGCAATGTCGACCTTCGATAAGTCTATGCCCATCCTCTCAGCGTTCTCTGCGAACATCTCGCCTGCTCCCGTGTCGAAGAGCAGCTTATGCGTCCCCGTCTCGATGTAGAGGCTGAGGCCGTGCTGACAGCCGAGTTTCGGGTCATCGGACCTGTTTTCCACCAATGCGCTTATGATCATTTCAATTACCTGCCTGAACGCCAGACTGTGACTTCTTCAAACATGCGCCGGTGCCGCTGCCTTAGCAGTACTCCTTGAGTATCTTACCCAGCTTCGTTATCCCCTCTACGATTTTCTCGTCAGACATGCACGAATAGTTGATCCTGCAATGGTTCCTCTCTTCATTAACCGGGTAGAAGCTGGCGCCGGGCACATAAGCCACCTTCACTTCGGGAAGCGTCCTTTCCTTCATTAACCATGTCGTATCGATGTCCTTCTGGAGGGTGAGCCAGGTGAACAGGCCGCCCTGCGGATCCGTGAAGGATACGTTCTCCGGGAATTCCGACCTTATCGTCCTGAGCATAAGGTCCTTCTTCGCCTTGTAAGCCTTCCTTATGCGTTCGATGTGCTCGTCGATGTCGTACATCTCCATGAAGCGGTCCGCCGCGTACATGTTCATCGTGGAATTCTGGGTATCGGCCGCCATTTTCAGCAGACAGAGCTTCTCGGCAAGGTACGGTTCGGCGACTACCCAGCCGAGCCTCATGCCGGGGGAGAGTATCTTGGAGAAGCTGCCCAGCTGTATTACCCTTCCCTGGGTGTCGAAGCTCTTTATCGAGGGCAGAGACTCACCCTCGTACCGGATCTCCCTGTATGGTACGTCCTCCAGGATCATTACGTCGTACTCGTCGGCGAGCTCTACTATCCTCTTCCTGCGTGCCAGGCTCATGGTTATGCCTGTCGGGTTCTGGAAGTCTGGGATTGTGTATATGAATTTGGTGTTCCTGTTCGCCTTGAGCGCCTCTTCGAGCTCGTCCATCCTCAAGCCTTCGTCGTCCATGGAGACGGGCACGTACTTCGGCTCATACGGATTGAAGGCGATGAGCGCCCCTATGAATGTGGGATTCTCGGTGATGATCACATCGCCCTTCTCTATGAACATCTTCGCCGTGATATCGAGGCCCTGCTGGGCGCCCTGTATCATGAAGACGTTCTTGATGCCGCACTCGACGCCTGCCCTCTTCATGCGGTCTGCAAGCTTCTGCCTCAATGACGGCAGCCCCTCCGATGTAGTGTACTGCAGGGCTTTCTTTCCGTCGTTGACCAGCACCGAATCATATACCTTCCTGAGCTGCTCTATGGGGAATATATCAGGGTCGGGGAATCCACCCCCGAATGAGATGACCTCGGGAT
>JAGOKM010000127.1 GCA_017994615.1 Bacillota bacterium
ATCTCCACGTCGAAGGAGGCCGGCAGGGGGTTGGACGGAAGCGTCGCAATCACTTCCCTGTAGTCCGGGTACTCCTCGGCCATCCTCTTCAATGCCTCGTCCTTGGAGACGTAAGTCGCCGACTTGACCCCGGGTATGGCCTTTATGTTCGCGCCTATCGCTGCGTAGTCCTTGGCACCTTCCTTCAGGAAGGCCTTGATCTCAACCTGTTTCTGCAGCTGGATGCCGACGTTCGTCACGTTGAGCGCCACCGCGAAGGTGGAGCCCAGGACGAACATGCAGGCTGCCACTATCACGAGGGCCATGAGCGCGAAGTTCCTCAGAAGGCCCCTTAACGTCTGGTTGGCTATGAGCTTAAGCGATCGGGCCTTCAAAGCTGTACACGCCCCTTCTCTCGTCGCGTATTATCCTGCCGTGCTCCATTTCTATGACGCGCCGCCTCATCTCGTCGACCACGGCTTTGTTGTGCGTCGCGCATATCACCGTGGAGCCCAGCTCGTTGATGTCGCTCATGAGCTCCATTATGTCGCGCGAAGTGTCCGGGTCGAGGTTGCCGGTGGGCTCGTCGGCAAGGACCAGTATGGGGTCGTTGACTATCGCCCTTGCTATGGCGACCCTCTGCTGCTCGCCGCCGGATAGCTGGTTGGGCCTGGCCTTCGCCTTCTGCGTCAGCCCCACCAGGTCAAGTGCCTTGCCGACCCTCCTTGCCACGTCCTTCTGCGGCGCCTCGATGACTTCGAGGGCGAAGGCCACGTTGTTGTAGACGTTCCTGTCTGGAAGCAGCTTGAAGTCCTGGAATATCACGCCTAGCTTGCGGCGGAAGGCGGGCACCTCGTGGTGCTTTAAGGCCTTCACGTCCACGCCGTTGACCATGACGGTGCCCCTTGTGGGCTTGACCCCCCTGTACAGTATCGAAAGCAGCGTCGACTTGCCCGCGCCCGAGGGCCCGACCAGGAAGACGAAATCGCCGCGCTTGATGTCAAGGTCGACTTCGCTGAGGGCAACCACGTTGTTGCTGAATATCTTGCCAACGCCCTTGAGATGTATCAAGTCCGCACCACCTCGTATTGATGTCTCGTCCTACTTCATCGATATGGCTTCCTTGGCCGCCCGGACTATGTCCGCCGCCGTAAGCCCGTATTTCGCCATCAGTTGCTCTGGCTTGCCGGATTCCCCGAAGGTGTCCTTCACTCCCACCCGCCTCACCGGGACCGGATGCCTTCCGGAGAGGACCTCGCATACGGCTCCGCCGAGCCCTCCTATGATGTTGTGCTCCTCTGCCGTGACCACGGCGCCGCATCCGATGGCTCCCTCAACCAGCGCCTCCTCGTCGATGGGCTTTATCGACACCATGTCCATTACGCGGGCCGAGATGCCTTCCCCCGAAAGGGCCGCCGCCGCCTCAAGGGCCGGGCCCACAAGCATGCCGCATGCGGCTATCAGCACGTCCCTGCCTTCGGCCAGCCTGACGGACTTGCCTATCGCAAACTGCGTCCCTTCCGAATGGTACTGCGGCACAGGCGCCCTGCCGAGCCTTACGTAGACCGGGCCGTGGTGCTGATATGCCGCCTCGACGGCCCACTTCGTAGAAGGGGCGTCAGATGGGCAGAGCACCGTCATGTTCGGCAGCGCGCGCATGAGCGCAAGGTCCTCCACCATCTGGTGAGAGGCGCCGTCCTCCCCCACCGAAAGGCCGGCGTGGGTGGCGCACACCTTGACGTCAAGCCCGCTGTACGCTATTGAGTTCCTTACCTGGTCGTAGGCGCGCCCGGCGGCGAATATGGCGAACGTCGACGCGAAGACCTTCTTGCCCATCGTGGCGATGCCGGCAGCGGTCGCCATCATGTCCTGCTCGGATATGCCCATCTGGACGAAACGCTCTGGGAACCTCTTTGCGAACTCGGCCGTCATGGTGGACTTTGAAAGGTCGGCGTCCAGCACAACGACATCAGCGTGCTTCTCGCCCAGCTCTGCCAGGGCCTTTCCGTATGCCGCCCTTGTCGCGGTCATATCTGCCATCCGTCGCCCTCCTCCCCGCCCAGCTCCGCCAGGGCGGCGTCGAGCTGGTCCTTCTTCGGCGCCGTCCCGTGCCAGGAAGCCTGCCCCTGCATGAAGGACACCCCCTTGCCCTTGACGGTGGACGCTACTATCACGCTCGGCTTGCCCTTGACGACCCTCGCCTCGTCCAGGGCTGTGCCGATCGCCCTGATGTCATGCCCGTCGATCTCGACGACATGCCAGCCGAACGCCCTGAACCTCTCAGGGATCCCCGTCAGCGACTTTACGTCCTCTATCCAGCCGTCAATCTGAAGCCTGTTGTAGTCGAGCACCGCCACCAGGTTGTCCAGCTTCCTGTGCGATGCGGTCATCGCCGCCTCCCAGAGCTCGCCCTCCTGCAGCTCGCCGTCGCCGACCAATGCATAGACCCTCGTCGGCCTTGCATCCATCTTTGCGGCTATAGCCATGCCGTTGGCGGCCGATATCCCCTGCCCGAGGGACCCGGTCGATATCTCCACGTATGGCAGCGCCTTCATGGAAGGGTGCCCCTGCAGCCTGGAATCGATGCGCCTGAATGTCTTCAGCTCCTCCAGCGGTATGAAGCCCCTCCTTGCAAGGGCCGCATATAGTATCGGGGACGCGTGGCCCTTGGACAGCACGAACCTGTCGCGGTCGGGGTCCTTGGGGCGTTCAGGGTAGAATCTCATCTCGTCGAAGAAGAGCACGGCCATTATGTCGGCGGCGGAGAGCGACCCGCCGGGGTGTCCCGATCCGGCGGCTGCGACCATCTTGAGGGAATCCCTCCTCATCAGGCGCGCCTTCTCGGCAAGGTATGCTACTTTTATCTCGTCGAAGGCCATCTATATCACTCCTTCGCGCCTCAAAGCTTCCTTCCGTTCTTCGCCAGGCTCCTTCTGAAAAGCACGGTGAAAGCGAACTCGGGCAGCTTCATGAGCCTCCTGGCCCTGCTGGGCTGGGAAAGCCCCCTGTAGAGCCACTCCATGCCCGCCTTGCGCACGGCAAGCGGCGCCCTTTGCACGTCCCCGGAGAAGACGTCGAGGCTTCCGCCCACGCCTATCATGACGACGCCCTTCTTCATGGAGCAGGCACGGGCCATGAATGCCTCCTGCCGCCCTGCCCCCAAGGCGACGAGGACCAGGCCTGCGCCCTGCCCCATGACCTGCGCTGCGACCGTTTCCTCCTGCTCGGCAGGGAAATAGCCGTCCTTTACCCCCGCCACTTTCAGGCCGCTGTGCTTCAATGCGAGGCTTGCCGCCGCCCTCTCGGCGACTCCGGGTTTCGCACCAAGCAGGTAGATGGGGACCCCCGATGCCGCGCACCTTGCCACTACGGCTTCCGCCAGCTCTATCCCCGGCACTTTCTCCGTCCTGCCGTAGCCGAGCCTTCCTAAGGCCCATGTGATGCCTATCCCGTCCGGGACGACCAGGCTGGCTCCCCTTATTATGTCCGCAAACACCCTGTCCTTGAGCGACGCCATGCACATCTCCGGGTTCAGCGTGACCACATAGCCGCCTTCCGCGCCTATGAGCTTCATGCAAGCATCCGCCGCGGCATTAAGGCCTATCGTGTCTACTTCAAGCCCGAATATCCTCGCCTTCTTCCAGCC
>JAGOKM010000128.1 GCA_017994615.1 Bacillota bacterium
CCAGGACCAGGCCGTGCGAATGGGCATGCCAGAGCCCGTCCAGGATCTGGTTGACTATGCCCACCGCCTTCAGCACCGGCATCGGCCCTCTGAATGCCTTCATCTCCTGTTCGAGGGACCTTCCCGGCACATACTCCATCACTATGTAATCGAGGCCGGGGTCGGTGCCGACGTCGAACACGCTGACTATGTTAGGGTGCGACAGCTTGGCCGCCGAGAGGGCCTCCTTCCTGAAACGGTCCTTGGAAGCCTCGTTGGCGGAGAACTGGTCCCTCAGGACCTTCACGGCGACGGTCCTCGCAAGGACCCTGTCGTAGGCCCTGTATACCGCGGCCATGCCGCCTTCGCCTACCAGCTCCTCGATTTCATAACGTCCGCCCAGGACGTGCCCGATGTCTATCAATTGGTCAGTTCACATCGCTTTCTTCGACTAGTGCCGCGACAACTGTGATATTGTCCTCTCCGCCTCTGATGTTGGCGAGCCTTACAGTGTCTTCGCAAACGGACATGAGGTCGGCGCTTCCGGAGAACCTCTCTGCTATCTCCATATCGTTGACGTATTCCCAGAAGCCGTCTGTGCAAAGGACAAGTATGTCCCCATTTTCCAGCTGAGTCTCGAACAGCTCCGGCTCCAGCTCCTCTGCCGCCCCGAGGCATCTTACCACGGCATACCTTCCGGGATGGGATGTCATCTCGTCCTCTTTGAGGAAGCCGCTTTTGACGAGTTGGCCCGCCAGGGAGTGGTCGGTCGTCAGCTTCGACGCGCAGCCTCCCCTCACCAGGTAAGCCCTTGAATCCCCTACGTGCGCGCCCAGCGCCTTGCCGCCTCTGATTACGACCGCCGTCATGGTGGTGCCCATCCCCTTCAGCTCTGGCGTCTCGGCTGCAGCCGTAACTATCCTGCCGTTTGCCTCCATGAGGAACGCCGACAGGTCCTCAAGCGTGCTGAACGACCCGGCTGTCTTTGCGAACATGCCTATCGCCATGTTGGAGGCCTCGGCGCCCCCGTTATGGCCTCCCAGCCCGTCGGCGACCGCCAGGAACAGGCCGTCGGCCGATGCGACGCAGGCATCCTGGTTGCTAGTCCTGTTCCTCCCCTTGTCGGTGGTAAAGCCAAGGCGCATCGTACACCCCCGCAAAGCAGATTATAAACCAGCCGCATGCATCAATGCATTAAGTAGGCTCAGGCCCTGTGCCTCAGCCTCAGCTGCCCGCAGGCGCCGTCTATCTCGGAGCCCATTTCGCGCCTGCTGGTCACGGAGATTCCTGCAGCCTCCAGCACCCCCCTGAAATCAGCCACGGCCTTCTCCGCAGGCCTGGAAAGCCCGCTTTCCCTGACCGGGTTCAAAGGTATAAGGTTCACGTGGGCGAGGCTTCCCCTAAGGAGCCCTGCAAGGGAGGCAGCCTGCGACGGCGAGTCATTGACGCCCTTGATCATCACGTACTCGTAGGTGATGCGCCTTCCTGTCCTTTGGGCATACCTCTTCGCCGCCGCTACCACCTCGTTCACGCCGTACATCTTGTTTACGGGCATTATCCTGTCCCTGGTTGCGTCGTCGGGGGCGTGCAGCGAGACCGACAGCGTGATCTGCAGGTCCTCCCCGGCCAGCCTGTCGATCCCAGGCACTATGCCGCAGGTGGACACGGTTATGTGGCGTGCGCCTACGTTGAAGCCCTTGTTCCAGTTCAACACCCTTATGAACTTCATGACGTTGTCGTAGTTCAACAGCGGCTCTCCCATGCCCATCAATACGACCGAAGATATCCTTTCCTCGCCGGCAACGCCTGCAGCCTTGAGGAACTGCCAGCACATCTCGCCCGCCGTGAGGTCCCTGGAGAAGCCTCCGATCGCCGAGGCGCAGAAGGTGCATCCCATCTTGCATCCCGCCTGGCTCGATACGCATAGCGACAAGCCGTAATCGTGCCTCATAAGCACCGTTTCTGCCGCGTTGCCGTCCTCGTATCCCAACAGGAGCTTGACAGTGCCGTCTTCGGCCCTTCGAGTGTCCACGGTCTCCGGGGCTGCAAGAGGCGCCCTTTCCGAAAGGAGCGACCTCAGCTCAAGAGGTATGTTGGTCATGGCGGAATAGTCGACGGCCTTCTTTGAATAGATCCACTCCAGTATCTGCGCCGCCCTGAACCTGGGATGCCCCATCGCCAGCATGTGCGGGGCGAGGTCCTCCGGCAGCATGCCCACTATCCCGAGTTTTCCCAAGACGTCCTTTTGAATCAAGTTCCTTTCTCCTATGCCGAAGCCCGGGAGCATCCGGCCCCGGGCATCTTTGATATTTGCATCTTCCTATGCAGAGCCTCTCCTCCTGTAGGGCAGCCCGCTTGAAGCAGGAGGCGTAAGCCTGCCGACGAAACCGGCCAGGGCCAGCATCGTGAGTATGTACGGCAGCATCATAAGGAAGTCGGTCGGTATGCTGGTCATGTTCCACGACTGGGAGATGAACTTGAATCCGGTGGCAAGACCGAAGAACAGGGACGCCAGGAAAGCCCCCACAGGCGTCCATTTGCCGAATATCATAGCGGCGATCGCGATGAAGCCCCTGCCGTCGGTCATGCCCTCCTTGAAAAGGGACAGCTGGCCCAATGACAGCGTGACGCCTCCGAGACCAGCGAGGACGCCGGATAGTATTACGCAGAAGTACCTCGTGCCTGTCACGTTGATTCCAACCGTATCCGCTGCTTCAGGGTGCTCTCCGCAGGCCCTGATCCTGAGGCCCAGCGGAGTGTAGAAAAGCACCACCTGGGCCACTATGACCAGAAGCAGGGCCAGGTATACTGGAGGCGTGTTGCTGCCCAGGATGTCGCCGATGACCGGTATGTCCCTGATGAAATCGGGCAGGATCCAGTTTGCCAGCTTGGCTACCCTGTCGGTCTGCCCCGCCCTGTGGAACACTGATTTAAGCAGAAACCCTGTCAGCGCCGTGGCGAAAATGTTGATCGCCACCCCGCTGACCGTCTGGTTCGCATGGTGGGATATGCAGACGTATGCGTGTATCGCAGCCGTAAGCCCTCCAGCTGCCATCCCTCCCAGTACGCCGAGCCAGGCATTGCCTGTGAAGTGCGAGACCATGACGCCGAAGAATGCGCCGATGAGCATCATGCCCTCCATCCCTATGTTGACCACACCTGACCTCTCCGAGAAGACCGCCCCTATGCTGGCCAATATTAGCGGAGTGGCCATGAATATGCCGGTCGAGAAGAAGTCTATGACAAGGTAGCTGAACATCTCCCCGCCGTTGCCCCTGATGAAGTTGAACGAGAAGACGGAAGCCAGCGCCAGGAGGATGACCCCCAGCCAGAACGGCCTGGACTTTGCCAGTCCGCCCCAGTCTATGCCGGTCCTTTGCTTCTTCATGCCTTGCCCACCTCCTTGGCCGCCGGCCTCCTGTCAGTCCCCAGGATCCTCCTCACAGGGAGCCAGCCCTTGACTACGCCCTCCGCCGCGACTATGAGGATTATTACGCCCTGCATGATGCCTATGGTCTCCTTGGGACCCCCGCTAGCATCTGCATCCGCCGGGACCCCCTCTGCCGTATCCCGAACAGAAGGGCTTCCAGCCCGGCTCCTATAAACCTCTCCGAGCC
>JAGOKM010000129.1 GCA_017994615.1 Bacillota bacterium
AATAATCCTGGCAGTAGAAGGCTACAGCATCATATTCTGCAAGAAGGAACCGACACCACTTAAGAAGTAGTGAGAAAAGAGCTTCCAGCCTGAAAAGACAAGATAGAAGAACCCCGTCTTAGAATCCGCAACAGGGACAACCCTGTAAAGATTGACACAAAGGGTGTCTTTGCAACAAAATAGTTATTGCGACCTTCCACGGTACGCCGTGGAAGGTCGCTTTCGGAGAGGTGGCTGAGATGGTCTAAGGCGCTCGCCTGGAGAGCGAGTAGGCAGATGACCTCTGCCTCGTGGGTTCAAATCCCACCCTCTCCGCCATTTTAACGGTTTTGGCCGCGCTAGGCGGGGAGTTAGCGGTGCCCTGTACTCGCAATCCGCTACAGCGAGGCGTAATCCCTGCCCCAGGCCCTCATTTTTGAGGCTGCCCGGCGCAAGCGGCGTCGATGTCCGGGTCCTGCGCAATGAGGACCTGTGAACCCCGTCAGGATCGGAAGATAGCAGCGGTAAACAGGAAACCTCATGTGCCGCGGGGAAGCCTGGACGGAGCCGGCTACGTCGGTACCGCTCGGAAGTGAGTTTCGAAGGCAGGTGCGCGGCCATTCATCGGGCGACCTTACGGGTCGCCTTTTCATTTGAGCGCGTGATTCCAGACCAGCCGAAGAAGAAGTAGGATATAATTGTATGTACCGGAGGTAGGGCATGTCTTATCTATCCTTGTACAGGCAATGGCGTCCTCAGACTTTCGAGGACATCGTCGGCCAGGACCACATCGTAAGAACATTGAGGAACGCGATCGCGAACGGCCGCGTCGTACATGCCTATATGTTCTCCGGCCCTAGGGGGACCGGGAAGACCTCCACCGCAAAGGTATTGGCGAAGGCTCTGAACTGCGTGGAAGGGCCTACAGTAAAGCCCTGTGGCGTTTGCACATCGTGTGTGGCGGTAAAGGAAGGCAATGCGCTGGACGTCATAGAGATCGACGCAGCCTCCAACAGGGGGATAGACGAAATCAGGGACCTCAGGGACAAGGTGAGGTTCTCTCCGGCGCAGGGAAGATACAAGGTATATATAATAGACGAAGTCCACATGCTTACGATGGAGGCTTTCAATGCGCTGTTGAAGACCCTGGAAGAGCCGCCGGCGCATGCCATATTCGTCCTTGCGACGACTGAGGCCAACAGGGTGCCGGCCACCATACTTTCCAGATGCCAGCGTTTCGACTTCAACCGACTGAACCTTGTCCAGCTGACGCAGCACCTTTCCAAGGTGTCAGACCAGATGGGAATAGAATACGAGAAAGACGCCCTCGCTCTTCTGGCAAGGAAGGCAGAAGGAAGCGCAAGGGACGCCCTGGGGCTCCTTGAACAGGTAAGCTCCCTCCAGGAGCGCATCACCCCGGATCTGATATCCAGCATGCTGGGCGCCACGGGCTTCGAAAGGCTGGCGGAAATCGCTGACGCAATTTCGAAATCAGACGTATCTTCGCTGTTCCCGCTGGTTTCGGATGCTCTCATGTCGGGCACCGACCCCAGGCAGCTTCTAGGAGAGATGGGGGAGCACTTCATGGACCTGATGTTGGCGAAGGAATGCCCCGACAGGAAGGACCTCCTTCACTCCGGAGAGGACAGATATGAACAGCTGAGGAAGGCGTCGGCGTCATTCACACTTGAAAGGCTGCAAAGGATAGTATCTGACATAGGCATCGGGCTTGCCGAAATCGGAAAGTCACCCAACCCGAGGCTTGCGCTGGAGCTTTTCCTTGCCAGGGTCCTCGAAGGAGGACATGCCAGGGAAGGAAACGTCAAACCTTCGGTTTCTCCTACTTCAAGGCCTGAGCCCCATCGCAAGCCTGCGACTTCATCTCCCCGCAAGGAAGCGGGACAGGTGCCCATCAAGGCTGAGGCGTCGCCTGCAGCCGAGGTGAGCCACACCGAAAATGATGGCATTGAGCAGGACAGGGAGGCGCAACTGAAAGACGAGGCGGGGGCGGGCGTGCCATCCTTCTGGGGGAAGCTGCTCGAGGAACTGAAGAACAGGAGCATAAAGACTGAAGCTCTCGCAAGGCAAGGCAAACCGGCATTCGACGGCAGGACGCTCAAGCTTGAATACCCTTCGAACTGGTTCTTCCATCAGCAGAGGATGCAGGACGAGGCAAATTCGGCGCTTATGAGGGACGTGCTGAAGGCGGTTACGGGAGAAGACATCGGTTACATATGCGTTCTCTTGGGAAATGAAGGCGCAAGCAATGCCGGCACGAAGCCTGCGCAGCGGGATATGAAGATAGAAGAAGCCCAGGACGGAAAGGCCAAGCGCAAGGCCGACAAAGGGACCGATTCGGCGAAGAAGGCCGACAAGGGAGAAGCGGCCGACAAGGAGAACAAGGTGAAAGAAAGCCTGGAGCTGGCGAAGGCCATATTCGGCGAAGTCGAGATAAAGCTGGAAGAGGAATAAGTCTGAACCGGAGGGTATTCTTAATGGGCATCAACATGCAGAAGATGATGAAGCAGGTACAGAAAATGCAGCAGGACGTCGCAAGGGTGCAGGATGAGCTCGCGAACAGGACCGTAGAGGGCACTGCCGGCGGCGGGGCAGTCAAGGCGGTATTCACTTGTACGAAGGAGCCGGTAGGGTTCAAGCTGGATCCCTCTGCCGTAGATCCGGAGGATGTGGAGATGCTGGAGGAAATGCTCCTTGCCGCAACAAGGGAAGCCCTCAAGGCCGCTGACGAAGTGACGCAGAAAGAGATGTCCAAAGTGACCGGCGGCGTAGGCATACCGGGAATGGGCTTCTAGGAGGAGTCGATGAAAGCACCGGAAGCCCTGGTCAATCTGGTAGAACAGCTCAGGAAGCTGCCTGGGGTAGGCCCAAAGACGGCAGGCAGGATGGCGATGCATATCCTGCATATGGATCTGGCTTCAGTGGAGGACCTGGCAGATGCGATGGTCAAGGCGAAGGAACTGATCCATCCCTGTCCTATCTGTTTCAACATGACAGATGTGGATATCTGCTCAATCTGCTCGGATGGGGGAAGGGACAGGAGCATGATATGCGTCGTCGAGGGCACCGAGGGCGTGCTCGCCCTTGAGAGGATGGGGGAATACAAAGGACTCTACCATGTCCTCGGGGGCAACATCTCCCCGATGAACGGTAAGGGCCCCGACGATGTAAGGCTCAGGGAGCTGCTTGAACGGCTCAAGGAAGGGTCCGTAAACGAGGTTATACTGGCGACCGACCCAGATGTCGAAGGTGAAGCGACTGCAATGTACATATCCAGGCTCATAGGAGATGCTGGCATACGGGTCACCAGGCTTGCAAGGGGGCTTCCTGTCGGAGGGGACCTGGAATATGCCGACGAAGTTACACTTTCTCGTGCCATGGAAGGCAGGAGGAAGATATAACAGGCAAGTTTAGCAGGCATTGTGTTGGATTCTGCACAATGCTTTTTTATTCGATTTTTCTTATTGACTTGGCTTTTTCATAATGATAAATTAATAAATGCCGCGCCTCGGGGCATGGCAGCTCTTTGAAAACCGGGAATAAGGAAGGAAAAGAAGAAGAGGAAAGAAAAGCAAGGAAGAAAGAGACTCAAT
>JAGOKM010000130.1 GCA_017994615.1 Bacillota bacterium
GCACAATGCTGATGACATCCCCTGTCTTCACCAGCTTGGCGGTTATAAGCGGCGTCGTGACCTTCACCGAGGCTGACCCCACACCAGAAAGCAAGGAGGCGATGAGCAGTATAGACAGTACCGATATCGACTTTGTGGCGATCTTACGCATGGTTGTTTCCTCCGACTACGTGAAGAAATCTATCACAGATTGAAATTCTATTTCAATATAGTACTGTAAAAATAAGACAGAATATCAATAAAAATGTTCTATATAATAGAACTGTTTATTCTCTGAAGGAGTTCCCCTTGGCTGTGAAACGGTGTATACCTTGAAGGCGGTTTGCGAAAACCACCATAAAGATACTATCATACAATTTAGACGCCATACGGAGCGGGAATCGCAGTAAATACAAATCTTACTTTTCACCGGAGGTGCCCGATGGAGAACAAGGCCTTTTACATCACAACCCCGATATACTACGTGAACGACCTTCCCCACATAGGCCATTCGTACACGACAATAGCGTGCGACGTAATGGCCAGGTATAAAAGGCTGGCTGGCTATGATGTCTACTTCCTCACGGGCACTGACGAGCACGGCCAGAAGATAGAGAGGATGGCAGAATCAAAGGGCATCGGCCCGAAAGCCTATTGCGACACGATAGCGGCGGCGTTCCAGTCGCTGTGGAAGAGGCTCGACATCAGCAACGACGGCTTCATAAGGACGACGGACGACTACCACGTGCGCCGCGTCCAGCAGATATTCAAGAAGATCTACGAAAACGGAGACATCTACAAGGGGAAATACGAGGGTTGGTACTGCACCCCGTGCGAATCCTTCTGGCCCGAGGGCCAACTCGTGGAGGGCAACTGCCCAGACTGCGGCCGCAAGGTCGAATGGACCGAGGAGGAGGCATACTTCTTCAGGCTGTCCAAGTACGCCGACAGGCTCCTCAAGCTATATGAAGACGTGCCCGACTTCATCCAGCCGTCGAAACGCAAGAACGAGATGGTGGCCTTCATAAAGTCCGGCCTTGAGGACCTGTGCGTCTCTCGCACGACCTTCAGATGGGGCATACCGGTGGACTTCGACGAAAGGCATGTGGTCTACGTATGGATAGACGCGCTTACCAACTACATAACCAAGCTCGGATTCCCGGAGGAGAAGGACGGCCTTTTCGGAAGGTACTGGCCTGCCGACTTCCACGTAGTTGGTAAGGAGATAGTGAGGTTCCATTCGGTAATATGGCCGGCCCTTCTTATGTCCATGGGGGTGGAGCTCCCCCGCTCGGTGTTCGGCCACGGCTGGTGGACCGCCGAAGGCGAGAAGATCTCCAAATCGAAGGGGAACATGATCGACCCGGGCAAGTACATAGACGAGTTCGGCTCCGACCAGATAAGGTACTTCGTCCTCAGGGAGATAGCCTTCGGGGAGGACGGAGACTTCTCGAGGCTGAACTTCCTTCACAGGACGAACGCCGAGCTGGCAAACGACCTGGGCAACCTCCTAAGCCGCGCCACCGCCATGATAGGCAAGTTCTGCGACGGCTTCGTGCCGCTGCCGGGACGCTACGAGGAGCATGACAGGGAGTTCGAGCCGCTGGCCGCAGAGGTGCTCGGAAACTACGTGAAGGCGATGGACAGGATGGATTTCCAGAGCGCCTTCGGCGAAGCGATGAGGCTTGTGGCCAGGGCGAACAAATACATCGACGAGGCGGCGCCATGGGCTCTGGCCAAGGACGAAGCTGGCAGGGAAAGGCTCGGCACCGTGCTCTACAACATAGCGGAGACCTGCAGGGTGGCATCGATCCTGCTCTCGCCGGTGCTAACCAAGGGCGCCCCGCAGATATGGCACCAGCTCGGCCTGGACGGCACCCCTGCAGAGGCGGGGCTTGCCGCGGCGAAGTGGGGAGGCCTGGTGCCCGGGACCGAGGTCAGGCGAGGGGATCCCGTATATCCGAGAATAGACGTGAAGGCGGTCCTTGAGAAGGACGCCGCCGAAAAGGCGAAAAAGGCCAAGCAGGCCGAGGAGGCGGCCCGGGCCGAGCAGCCGAAGGAGCCTTCGGCTGCCGAGCAGATGCCGCTCATCACTATAGACGACTTCTCGAAAGTGGAGCTGAGGACCGCTGAAGTCATCGCAGCCGAGAGGGTGGAAGGTTCCGACAAGCTTCTTAAGCTTCAGGTGAGCGTCGGCGGCAGGCCCAGGCAGATAGTCGCCGGCATTGCCAAGCACTACGATCCGGCGGAGCTTGTGGGCAAGACGATAGTGATAGTCGCAAACCTGCAGCCCGCAAAGCTTAGGGGCAACATATCGGAGGGCATGCTCCTGGCGGCGTCTACGCCGGACCACGGACAGCTGGCGCTGCTGACAATCGACAGGCCGGTCCCTGGCGGCTCAAGGGCGAAGTAGAATGGAGATCTTCGATTCCCACTGCCACTTCGACGACGACGCATATGACCGCGACAGGTCGGAGTGCCTCGAAAGGGCGAGGGCGGCCGGCGTGGTGCGTATACTGAACCCCGGCTATGACCTCGAATCCAGCAGAAGAGCGATCGAGATTGCCGGAAGCTGCGACGGCGTCTGGGCGGCGGTGGGCATACATCCGCAGAAGGGCGAGGAACATCGGACGGAGCACCTCGAAAAGCTGGAAGGGCTGGCCATGGCGGACAAGGTTGTCGCCATAGGGGAGGTGGGCCTGGATTACTACTGGATGAAGTCCTCGAAGGAAGCCCAGCACGAGGCCTTCCTGTGGCAGATAGGCCTGGCCGAGAGGATGAACCTGCCGCTCATAGTCCACAGCAGGGACGCGGCCTACGAGACGTTTCAGATTCTGAAGGCGAACAGGCACAGGCTCCCTGGGCTGGTCATGCATTGTTTCTCAGGCAGCGCCGAGATGGCGGCGGAATACGTGAAGATGGGCTGCATGATATCGCTGGCAGGCCCGTTGACATTCAAGAACGCCAGGAAGGCCCACGAAGTGGCGATGCAGGTGCCGATTTCACACCTTATGAGCGAGACCGACGGCCCGTACCTTGCTCCCGAGCCGTACAGGGGCAAGAGGAACGAGCCCTCATACACAAGGCTTGTGGTCGAGAAGATGGCCGAGCTGAAGGGCCTGCCTGTGGAAGAGGTGGCCTCAGCTACGAGCGAGAACGCCATGAGGGTGTTCGGCATAAAATAGAAGGGCTTTATTAGGGGATCTACCGATTGCATCGGCCCTGCCCAGATCGACAGGGAGCCGCTGTACATCCTGAAAGGCCAGGCATATGCGGCGGCCTTCCGTGACGCTCATGAGTGCCGGGCGAAATCACACCTTCTGGTGCACCCCTGAGCTTCCCCTTATGGTCTTCCTGCTCAAGTCGTGCATGGTTAGGATCTTCCTTATCGTGCCTGTGTGGTAGCGCATGGCTATCGATTCGGTGATGCTCTTGTTACCCTCGAAGCGGACGCCTTTTAGCATCTCCCCGTCCGTAACACCGGTGGCGCAGAGTATTATCTCCTCGCCTCTTGCCAGGTCCTCCGCGCAGAACACGGCGTTCAAGTCCGTATAGCCTGCGGCTAGGGCCCTTTCCTGCTGGTTCTTGTCAGGCGCGTACATCTT